>JALSIN010000363.1 GCA_026989935.1 Polyangiaceae bacterium
TGCGTCGCCGTATCCTGCGATCGCCGGGCCCTCGGGGGGCGCCGGCAAGCTCGACGAATCGAACCGGCCCCCCTGCCGTGTCTGTTGGGAGGGCCTGGCCGGAAGGGCGTGTGCCTCGACGGGGACCGGTTCGACCTCGGCAGGCGGCGAACGATCAACGGGGGGCGGTCCCCCCCGGGGTCTCGGGCCGCGGCGGCGGCGTGCGCGGGCCGAGCAGGACGGTGCCAAGGCGCACGATCGTCGCGCCCTCCTCGATGGCGACCTCGAAGTCCTGACTCGTGCCCATGGAGAGCTCGCGCAGGTCCACGTTCGACAGCGGCGTTCGGCGCGGCCCGCGGACGAAGCGGTCACGCAGGGCCCGCAGGCGGCGGAAGAAGGGGCGGGCCTCCTCCGGCCCCCCCGACGGCGGCAGCGCCATCAGGCCCCGGCAGCGCACGTGCGGCGCGGCCTCGAAGGCGGCGAGCAGATCGGGCAGCCCGTCGGGGGCCACGCCGGCCTTCGTGGCCTCGCGCCCGACGTTGACCTCCACGAGCACGTCCTGGACCGCGCCGAGGCTCCGCGCGCGCCGTTCGAGGGCTTCGAGCACGGCGGGGCGATCGACCGTGTGGACGAGCGCCACCCCCAGCACCATCTTGACCTTGTTGCGCTGCAAGGCCCCGATGAAGTGAAAGCGCACCCGGGCGGCGACCGACCCGAGCGCCGCGCGGTGCCGGGCCAGCTCCTGGGCGTAGTTCTCGCCCAGGTCCACGATCCCGGCGGCGACCGCCGCCCGGATCCGGTCCAGCGGCTGGCGTTTGACGACCCCGACGATCCGCACGGGCGGCCCCGGGCCCCGCCGCCGGACCGCCGCCTCCACGCGCGCCCGCACGGACGCGACCCGCTCGGCGACCTCGTTCACGGCGTCAGGATCCCGAGTTCGTACAGCCGGTCGATGACCTGCGCCAGCGGCAGGCCCACGACGTTGGAGTACGAGCCGTCGATCTTGCGCACGAAGGCCAGCGCTCGCCCCTGGATCCCGTACGCCCCCGCCTTGTCCTTCCACTCGTCCGTGTCCAGGTAGGCCTCGATCTCCGCCCGCGGGGGCGTGCGCATCCACACGCGCGTCGTCTCGTGGAACGTGTCGAAGTGGGGGACGTCCCCGTCGCCGCGGTCGTCCGCGAAGCACACCGCGGTGGTCACGAAGTGGGGGTCGTCCCGGCCCGTCAGCTCGAGCAGCATCCGCAGGGCGTCGTCGCGGTCCCGCGGCTTGCCCAGCGGGCGGGTCTTCGGGCTGGTCCACACGATGGTGTCGGCGGCCAGTACGACCCCGCCGACGCCGCGGGCCGCCGCGACCTTCCGGCCCTTCGTCTCGGCCATGCGCCGCGCGAACGGAATCGGGGCCTCCCCGGGGCGGGGCTGCTCGTCCACCTCCGCGGGTGTGACGGTGTGCGGGATCCCGGCCCGGGTCAGCAGGTCGATGCGCCGGGGCGAAGTGGACGCGAGCAGAAGTGGCGTCGCCATCTTCCGCCTTTTTCCCGCGCCGGGCGCCAAGATGCAAACCCCGGTGCCCGTTCGTGCTATCGTTCGCTTCGTGCAACGAAGGCCGCGTTTCGCCGCACGACGACGCCTGGGCCGCGGGTGCGCGGCGGCCGCCCTCGGGGCGGGGGCGCTGCTGGTGTGGGCGGCGGGGTTCGGGCGCCCGGGGCCCGCCGCC
>JALSIN010000364.1 GCA_026989935.1 Polyangiaceae bacterium
TGGGGGGTCCTCCCCACCGCGGCCGCCGCCTGCGCCGGCCGGGCGAGGCTCACCGCGGCCGTGGCCGCCGTCGGCTTCGCCGCCGGCCTGGCCGCCCCGACGGGCACGGCCCCCACCCCCCTCGACTGGAGCGCCGCCGGGGTCGCGGCCGTCTGGACCGGTGCGTCGCTCGCCCGAATCGCGATGGGCGTGCTCGCCGGCGCCGAACGCCGGCGGCTCGACGCCTGCCGCGCCCGCGCCGCCGCGAAGCTGGCCCACGACGTCGGGGCCTTGGAGGCCGTCGGACGCGGGCTGGCCGTCCCCCACGGCGAGGCGGGCAGCCCCCGCGTCTTCGGCCAGGGCGCGGGGGCGGACCACCTGGCCTTCGCGACGCCGATCCGCGGCGGACGGGTCTTCCTCGGAGTGCTCGACGGGCCGCCCCTCGCCACGTGGACCGCCGCGTGGATCCTGCGCTCGCACGCCTGCGCGCGACCGACCGACGTCGCGGGTCTCTTGCGCGTGGCCACGACCCTGCTCGACGAGATCCTCGCGGGGCGGCCGCCGCAGTGGCTCGGGGTGTGGGAGCGTGGCACGGGCCGGCTTTCGTGGATCGACGCCGCCGGCCACATCCACCAGGAGGAACGATCCGAGGTGGTCGTGGGGTCGGCCGGCCCCTTCGGCGAACCGTGCCACTGGACCCTGCCGTCCCCACCCGCCTTCGTGGCGCCGCCGGCCGAGCCCGAGCCGGTACCGCCCGTGCCCTGGCCCGCGCGTCTGGCCCTGCCGCTGGGCGCCGGACTGCTTCTTGCGGGGATCGCCTCGGGGTCGCTGGCAGGGGCCGCCGGCGCGCTGGTCGGGTTGTCCATCACCATCACGGCCTGGGCCCGGCGGCGCCGCGAGCAGGCGAAGCGGTCCGCCGACGCCTTCTACGACGTCCGCGATGCCCGAGCCGAACTGCGTGCGGAACTCGCCCGCCTGCACCAGGCGACCCTGCTGCCCCGTGTGGAGAACGGGGCGGTCGAGGCCGTCGCCCACCGCCTGCGCGGGGAGCGGCTCGACTCGACGTTCGTGGACGTGTTCCTCGACCGCGACCGGCGGCTGTGCGTGGTCGCCGGGGAGCTCGCCGGCCGCGGGGTCCTCGACCGGTTCATGGCCAGCCACATGGGGGTGCTCGCCCGGGTGGCCGTCGAGGAGGGCACCTGCTTCGACGCCCTCCTGCCCCGCCTGCGTACGGTCGCTTCGGAAGAGACCAGCCGCCTGTTCGGCGGCCCCGCCCGGCTCGTGCTCGGCACGGCGGTCCTCGACGCGGGCGGTCGGCTGACAGCCCACGGCACGTTGGCCCACATGGTGGTCTCGGACGGCCGCGACGTGACGATCGCCGCCGAGGCCACACTCGACGAGTGCACCGAGGTCTACTGTTGCCCCGCCACGGTGCGGCCGGGCCCCGGCGAGATCGCCCCGCCGGTGCGGCCGGCCGCCGTGGCCCGGCGCGCCCAGGCGATCCTGGCCGCGCTCACGAACACCCAGGAGGAGGGCGAGGCGGCGCGCCCGTCCATGCCGGCCCTGTTCGCGCAGATCTTCGACGGCGTATCGGCCCCGGCCTCGGGCACCCTGATCCGGCTGCGCCGGGTGCGGCCCGCCCGGCGGGCTGCGGCGTAGTCGGGTCCTACGCCTTGACCTTCGCCAGCTTCTCGGCGAGCTCGCCCGTGCGG
>JALSIN010000365.1 GCA_026989935.1 Polyangiaceae bacterium
GTTGCCGATGTACGTGTTCGCGCCCATGTAGACAGCGCCGCACGAGATCGCCGTCAGCGTCACCACCGGGATGCTCCCGCCGGCCACTTCGAGCATCTCGCCCGACAGCGCGCCCTGCGAGACCATGCCCTGGGCTGTCTCGAAGAACACCAGGTAGGTGGGGGCGTTGTCCAGGAAGCTCGACAGCACGCCGGTCGCCCAGAAGAACTTGGCCGTCGAGTCCACGCCGAGTTGGCCGCCATTGGCCTTCAAGAGCATCAGGGCGGGGATCATCGTGATGAAGATCCCGATGAACAGGGCTGCGACTTCGAGGATCGGAAACCACGTAAACTCGTTTTTTTCCCGCAGGCCCGCCGGGGTCGTAAAGCGCGAGGCCACGGCGCAGGCGATCATGACCACCTCGCGCAGGAAACGGCCGTGTTCGGGGCGGATGAGGGCGACACACAACACGATTCCGAACAACCACACCAGGTTCAAAAGACCTTCGACCCGAAGCGGCTCGACGTGCTCGTCATCGGCCTTTCGCGCAGCGGGGGGCTCTTTTTTGTAGAAGTGGCTGTCGAGCAGATAGAAGACCACGAGCAGCGTACCCGCGACGAACAAGGTCTCCTTCCACAGGGACAGGGTCCACAGGAACGGGACGCCGCGCAGGTAACCAAGAAACAGCGGGGGATCGCCGATGGGAAGCAGGGAACCGCCGATGTTGCTGACGAGGAAGATGAAAAAGACGACGACGTGTACCTTGTTCTCGCGCTCGGCGTTCGTGCGCAGCACGGGCCGGATGAGCAGCATGGAGGCCCCGGTGGTGCCGACGACGGAGGCGATGAGGGTGCCGAAGGCCAGGAAGCCCAGGTTCGTCTTGGGAGTGGCCCGCAGATCGCCGCTGAAGACGATGCCCCCGGAGACGTAGAAGAGGGTCCCTAGAAGGACGATGAAGGGTACGTACTCGTCGAGGATGCTGTGCTCGATGGCGTGGAAGTTCGGTTCGAGGACCGTGAGGTACAGCAGCGGGTAGGCGCTGAGCAGGGCGGAGACGATGAGCTTGTTGCGGTTGTGCTCCCACCAGTGTTCGAGCTTCGTAAGCGGCAAGATGGCGATGGACAGCAGCATCACCACGAAGAAGGAGACCATCCAGACCGGCGGTAGGGGACCGTGTCCGTGTCCCTCTCCCTCGGCCGCGGCCGCGGCGCCGGGCGCGAGCAAGCAGAGCAGGAAGGGGGGGAGAGCGAAGAGCGCGCGGGGGCGTCGTGCGGGCAAGGGGATCCTCCTACGAGCGTTTGGGCGGCATGGTACGCCTTTTGGTGCACCTTGTGAACGCGGCTGGCCCGGCCTCGTGCCGCGAAGCGCCGCGAACATGCGACGGGGGGGGCGATGTGGGTATGCTGGCGACCCCGTGTCCCGCCGTCGCCCGCCCCCGTGCGGCTCGCTCCGTCTCGGCCGCCGGTCGTCGCGCCCCGCCGCCGCCGCGGTCGCCGCGACGTTGCTGCTGGGTTCGCAGGCGCGTGCCGATCCGCGGGCGGGGGAGGCTCGCTCGATCGTGCGCGACACCGATCGTCCCTACACCGTGGTGGCCGGCGAGGCCGACGCTGCCGCCACGGTCACGAACCCGGCGACCCTCGGGGCCCTGGAGGGAGTCGATGCAGTCCTCGATGCCGCCTTCTACGCGCCCAGGACCGGCCTGCGGGGC
>JALSIN010000366.1 GCA_026989935.1 Polyangiaceae bacterium
CCCCAGCCCCCGGCGGCGCCCCGGCCGGCCCCGCCGCCCGGGCCCGCTGTCGCGCCCCAGGCTGCCCCGGCCGCCGCGGCCTGTCCGAGCTGCGGCACCCCGAACCCCCAGGGATTCAACTTTTGCGGTCGCTGCGGTACGCCGCTCGGCGCCGCGCCTGGGCCGGCGCCCGCGCCACGCCCCGCGGCGCCGCCGCCTGGCATCGTCCCTCCGGCGGGCGGTGCCGCCTCCCTGCCCTCGGCCGCCGACGTGGGCTCGGCTCGCACGGTCTTCATGGACGCCTCGGCGACCGCCGCCGCCCCGGGGAAAAAGCTCGCGGCGAGGCTCGTCATGCTCGGTGCCGACGGCAACCCGGTCGGCGAGCGCCTGCTGGAAAACGAGTCCCTGCTGGTGGGGCGCGACGAGGGGCCGCCCTGGAGCGACGACACCTACCTCGACCCGAAGCACGCCACGATAAGCCCGGCCGAAGGGGGGGTACGCGTCGAGGATCATGGCTCGCTCAACGGGATCTTCTTCCGCCTGGTGGGCCGCACCGAGATCCGTGATCGGGACCAGTTCCGGATCGGCCAGGAATTGCTTCGCTTCGAGGAGTTGCCCGAGCCGACGCCGGCCGCGGACGGCACGGAAAAGATGGGAAGCCCGAACCCGGGGTACTGGGGTCGCCTGGTCACCCTGGTAGACCCCGACGTGCCATCATCGGCCTGGCCGTTTTGCGAGGAGAAGGTCGTGCTCGGCCGCGAGGAAGGCGACATCACCTTCCCCCACGACGGCTACGTGTCCGGCACCCACGCACGCATCGAGGGCACCGACGCCGGGATCTTCCTCGAAGACCTCGACAGCTCCAACGGCACCTATGTGCGGGTACGCTCGGGTGATCTCGTCCCCTTCGGGACCACCCTTCTCATCGGCCAGCGCCTCTTCCGCATCGAGGCGCCGTAACGCCCCCCTACGACCCGCCCACCCGAATCGTCCGGCGTCGGTGCACCACCCTGAGGGGCCGTGGGGCGCGATAGGTCGTACCGTCGTCGAAACGGATCTCGACGGGGACCTCGCCCGCCCCTTCGAGCGGCGGCGAAAGGGCCGTGATGAGGCGGTTTCCGTGGACCACGACCGCCCGGGCGTGTTCGGCGCCCACGTACACGACGGGGGCGCCGTGCCCGACGAAGCCGGCGCCTTCGATGCGAAGCGCGTCCCCGCCTTCGGTGCTCAACGCCACGGGCTCGACACGCGCGATGCCGTCGGGCGGCGGCGTGCAGCCGACCGCGACGGACGCAAGCGCCAGCAAGCAGGCGTACGGGGCAGCGGGCCGCATGGCGGCGGCAGGCTACCACGACGGCGGGCCCGCCCGGGCGGTCAGACGGCCTCTTGCCGTTCGAGCTCCCGCCGGAGCTTGCGCAAGGCCTGCTCCTGGATCTGCCGGATGCGCTCGCGGGACAGCTCGTAGTGGCGCCCGATCTCCTTGAGCGTCAACCCTTCCTCCTCGGAGCACAGGCCGAACCGCTTGCGCAGGATGTCGGCCTCGATGGGGCGCAGGTGGCGGATCATCCGACGCACGTGCGCATGCAGGTTCTCCGCCTCGACGCGCTCGCTCGGCAGCGGGTGGCGGTCGTCTTCGAGAAAGTCCGTGACCTTGCGATCGTCCTCCCCGGAGACGGGGCGGTCGAGGCTGATCGGAGGATCGAGCACGGCGGGATCCAGCTTGTCGATCTTCGACTTGGGGATCTTCGCGTGTTCTGCGATCTCGTCCACGCTCGGTTCACGACCGAGGCGGTGCTCGAGCTCCCGGCGCGCGCGCACCAGTCGCTGGTGGGCGTCGAGCATGTGCACGGGCAAGCGGATCTCCCGCCCCTTGTCGGCGATGGCCCGGCTGATCGCGTGCCGGATCCACCAGCTACCGTAGGTCGAGAAGCGAAACCCACGCCGGTGGTCGAAACGGTCCACCGCCTTCATCAGGCCGATGTTCCCCTCCTGGATGAGGTCGGATAGCGGCAGCTTGCCGTGGTTGAACCGCCGCGCGATGCTCACGACCAGCCGCAGGTTCTTGCGCACGAAGGCGTGCTTCTCCGCACGCAGGGCCGCCTGACTCTGCCGGACGCGGGCCACGTACTCCCGAAAGGGCCGACTCCCGCGCGCGGGCGGGCGCACACGCAGGGAGATCCCGTACGGGTAGCCCTCCTGCAGGGTGTCCAGGTCCGCCGCGACCTGGTCCGACACGATGCTGTCCGTGTCCATGTAGCCCACGACCACGGCCACCTTGCTGGCCGCGGTCCCGAACGAGGCCCAGCGCGCCTTCGTGCGGCGGGTCCGCACGGTGCGCGCCGCACGACGAAGCTCCGATACGGCCGCGCGAAGCTCCGGGTCGGCGGCGTCGTCGGGATCGAGGTTCTCGAGCATGAAGTCGAGGACGGCCTCGGTGTACGGGGGGTACATCAGCAGCGCGCGCCAGTACTCCGCGCGGCGGCGCGCGATGGAACGCGCGGCCTGCGCCTCCTCCTCGGCGCTCATCACGTTGGACTCGGCCATCTCACGGAAGTAGGTGCCGAGGGTGGTCTCGCCATCGTCTCCGCGTGCGCGTTTTTCGCCGGAGGCGCCCTTCTGCCCCCCCCATGAGCGCGCGATGCGCGGCGGTGCCCCTCGTGTGACGTTGCGTCGTGCCATGTTCCGTGATCCTTGGGTGAGTAGAGGCCGCCAGGCGGCCGGAAGGTACGTTTCGTACTCGCGCCCGACCGGCTTTATGCCCGCCGCCGGATCGGCCGCGAAGCTGGAGCGTGATGAGCGCGATGTGGGTGCATGTGCGGTAAGGGAGCGGGCCGGCAAGGCGCGACCCCATGAAATGTGATGCAAAAAGGGGGCCGAAGATCCGGAAAGCCGGCCAAGATCAGAACGAAGCATCCTGCGGGAGGTTTCAGATTCGTCTTTCGGATCCCAGCCTCGGACGCACCAGACCTCTGTGGCATTTCCCGTCACGGTCGCAAGGGCCGGCGTGACAGGAATGTCAGGGCTGGCCGCGATCGGGCCGCTGCGTCCCCGAACCCCGGGCTGGCTCCCGTCGATCCGCGGGGGCAGCGCCGAAACGGGGCATGTGCCAGCCGATCTACCCGTCTTCCACGCCCGCGGCAGGGCGTTCGGCGAAGATCCAGATGTCCGGCGAGGTGGCCCCGAAGAAGCGGCCGGGGGTGTGGCGACTGCCGGCCACCTCGCGCACCGACAGACCGGTCGAGGAGACTAGCTTGCCGATGTCGTGCAGGGTATAGGCCCGAATGAACATGTAGTGCTCGTACTGGCGCCCATCCTCGAAGGCGACGGTGCGATGGACGCGCAGGCGGTTGGCGAAGAAGTTCATCTCCGCCTCGTCGAGGACCATGCAGCCGCGCCCCTGCCACCAGGACCGCACGGGCAAGCGGCTGACCAGGTGGTCTCGGTTGATGACCTGCAGCACCAGCCGGCCGCCGGGGCGGACGTGTTCGTACAGGTGCTCGAGGACCTGGCGGTTGACGTCCTCTTCGAAGTAGCCAAACGTGGTCCCGATGCACGTGACCAGGTCGAATTGCTCGTCGGTCGGCAGGGCCCGCATGTCGCCGTGCATGAAGGCCACACGGTCTTGGAGGTCCGGCGCCTCGGCGAGGCGCTCCGAGGCCCGCAACACCTGCGGCAACGCGTTGTCCACGCCCGTGACGTGAAAGCCGAGTTTGCCGAGGGCCACCGCCAGATGCCCGGAGCCCGAGCCGATGTCGAGGATCGTCGCGCCGGGTTCGATCCCGGCGGTTTCGACGATGTACGCGGCGTCCCGCTCGGCCACCCGTCCGATCCCCTCCGGTTCCAGGGAGGGATAGGCGTCCCCGAAGACGGTGTCCGCCCAGTGCTTGCGGCGGCGCCGGGGCTGCGGCGGCGGCGCCGGGGGGGTTCGGACCGCTCCGGGCGGCGCCGGAGGCACGGGTTCGGCCGGTTCGGCCGGTTCGGCCGGCGTGTCCTCCCGCGCCTCGACCACGTCCACCTCCTCGATCACCTCCTCCACCTCCTCGATCTCCGCGCCCTCGTCCCCCGCGGCGGGCACCCCCACCTCGTCCACCACCCGGATCAGGCGGGGGATGAACAGGGAAGGGCCCGTCACGACGACCTCGGTCGCGGCCCCCGCGGCAGCCGACGTGGACTCCCCCGTGGCATCGGGAACATCCCGCGCTGGCTCGGTGGATGCCTCGGCGGCATCGGGAACATCCCGCCCGGGGTCGGCGGCCAGGGTCTCGACGGGCGCGGCCGACTCCGGCGCCATGGGCTCCAACGGGGCCCCCACGAGACCTTCGCCCGGCGCCGGTGAGGCGGGCGCGGCGGGCTCCGGCACCTCGGACGACGGCGTCATGGGCTCCAACGGGGCCCCCGCGAGACCTTCGCCTCGCGCCGGCGCCGCGTCGGCCCGGGTGCCGAGATCCTCGGCGGGGGACGGCGCGAGCGGATCCGGGACGGGCGGCGCGGGGGACGGCGCCGGCGGCGCCAGCGGCGACTCGGCGTGCGACGGCTCCGCGTGCGACGGCCCCGCCCCAGCAGACGGCGAGACGGGGTCGAAGGCGGCCGGCTCGGGCCGGGTCGGCTCGACCACCAGGTGTACGTCCGCCCCCAGGGGGGTCTCGACGGCCGCCCCCTCGGCGAGGGAGAGGTCGGCGGCGTCCGCCGGTGGCGGCGTGTCCGCTCCCTCTCCCACGACGACGAATTCCCCGGAGATCTCCGGGGCACCATACTCCTCGCTCGGGTCGGCCTGCCCGTCCCCGCCGAAGGGCGGCGGCGCGCCCAGGGGCGGCGGCGCAGGCCCCGGTTCGGCAGGCGTCGCAGACGGCGCCGGCGCCAGGCCGAGGCGCTCGACCACCTCGGCGTCGAAGGGGTCGAGCGGTTCGCCGAGGGGCGACGCGACCGGCAGCGCCAGCGCGTCGTCCCAAAGCTCGCTGCCGCCGCTCATCGTCCCGCCTCCCGAAACAGGGGCATCCCGAAGCGGATCCGGCCCGCCGCCGCCACCGCGTCGATGCCCGGCGGGACCGCCACCAGCACGGTGCTGCCCAGGTGGAAGACCCCGATCTCGTCCCCCTTCGCCAGCCGCACCGGCGGGTCGAGGGTGTAGCGCCGCAGCTTGCGGGCGTGTGGCTCGATCCGCGCGTAGCTGCAGGTCATGTGCCCCACCCCGAACGCCGCCACCATGACGACGGCCAGCGGTCCGAGACCGCTTTCGAGGACGTGAACCATGCGCTCGTTTCGGGCGAACAGGTTCGGGACGCGCTCGACCGCGGCGTCGTTGACCGGCAGCAAACGCCCCGGGACCAGCGTCACCTCGTGGCCGAGGGCGTCCGCCGGGCAGTGCACCCGATGGTAGTCGCGCGGGTGGAGGTAGATGCTCGCCAGCTTGCCACCGCGAAAGGCAGCGGCGAGGTCCGGGCTCGCCAGGAGTTCGGCGAGCGTAAAGGTATGTCCCTTGACCGTGACCTCGGGCTCGTCGGCAAGATCCACCACCTCCCGCAGGGTCCCGTCGCTGGGCGAGACCAGGGTGTCCGGACTGCGATCCACCACCCGGATCCCCGACCGCAGCCGCCGCGTGAAGAAGGCGTCGAGGGTCGGGTAGCCGGCGTCGAGGGCGAGCGGGTCCACCTCCCGCAGGTCCACGCCGTAGCGCCGCGCGTACTGGCGCACGACCCAGCGGCCCAGGCGCCCGGGAAGCTGCGCCCGCGCCGCCCGGCCGATGGCGCGTGCGGCCGCCTCCCCCACGGGGTGTGGCAGTCGGTCGAGCAGGGCCGCGGCGACACGCGAAGAACGCGAAACGCGGGAAGGATCGTGCACGTGGCGCCAAGGGTACAAAAGCCCCCCGAGGGCCCGCAAGAACCGCGCACGAGCCCCTCCAGGGACGGGGCCGCCGCCTTCCCTACGCGTCGTAGTAGAGGAAGAACTCGTAGGGATGCGGGCGCCGGCGCAGCTCGTTGACCTCGTTCGTGCGCTTCCAGTCGATCCAGGCCCGCAGGATGTCGTGGTTGAACACGCCGCCTTCGAGGAGGAAGCCGTGGTCGCGTTCGAGGGCGTCGAGGGCCTGTTCGAGGGACGCCGGGGCGCTCGGCACGTCCGCCAGCTCCTCCGCCGACAGGTTGTAGATGTCGCGGTCGAGGGGCTCGCCCGGGTCGAGGCGCCGGGCCACGCCGTCGAGGCCCGCCATGAGCAGGGCCGAGAACGCAAGATAGGGGTTCGCCATGGGATCCGGGGTGCGAAACTCGATCCGCGCCGCCTTCGCGCTGCGGGCGGACTCGGCCGGGATCCGGATCGCCGCCGAGCGGTTGCGGCCACTGTAGGCCAGGCGCACCGGCGCCTCGAAGCCCGGCACCAGGCGCTTGTAGCTGTTCGTCGTGGGGTTCGTGAAGGCGCAAAGCGCCGGGCCGTGCTTCAAGATCCCCGCCAGGAAGTGCAGCCCCGTCTCGGACAGGCCCGCGTAGGCGTCCCCGCCGAACAGCGGCTCGCCGTCCTTCCACAGGCTCATGTGCGTGTGCATGCCGTTGCCGTTGTCCGCGAAGATCGGCTTGGGCATGAACGTGGCCGTCTTGCCCGCCCGGCGCGCCACGTTGCGCACCACGTACTTGAACAGGCTCAGGTTGTCGGCCTGGCGCAGCAGGCGATCGTAGCGAAAGTCGATCTCCGCCTGCCCGCCGGTGGCCACCTCCATGTGGTGGCGCTCCACCACCAGGCCGAGTTGTTCCAGGATCCGGCACATCTCGGTGCGCAGGTCGTGGTGGGCGTCCGTCGGCGGCACCGGGACGTACCCGCCCTTCGGACGCACCTTGTAGCCCAGGTTCGGAAACTCCTCGCGGCCCGAGTTCCAGGCCCCCATCTCGGAGTCCACGGCGTAGGAGGCCGCATGTCCCTCGTTGCCGAAGCGCACGTCTTCGAAGATGAAGAACTCGGCCTCGGGCCCGAAGTACGCCGTGTCGGCGATCCCCGTGCTGCGCAGGTAGGCCTCGGCGCGCCGGGCGAGCGACCGCGGGTCCCGCTCGTAGTCCTGCCCGGTCACCGGGTCGTGCACGTCCCCCACGAGCACGAGCGTGGGCTCCTCCGTGAAGGGGTCGAAAAAGGCCGTCGTGGGATCGGGGATCACCGTCATGTCGGAGGCCTCGATGGACTTCCAGCCGCGCACGGAGGATCCGTCGAAGGCGTAGCCCCGCTCGAAGGCGCCCTCGTCGAGCTGGTGCAACGGCATCGTGAAGTGGTGCCACGTCCCCAGCAGGTCGGTGAACCGGACATCGACCATCACGGCGCCCTGTTCGCGCGCGAAGGCGAGGACGTCGGCGGGGGTCTTCGTGTTGCGTCGGTAGGTGGGGTCGGTCATGACGATTCTGTCGTGGGCTTGGGTGCGTGTTCGTCTCGGTGGAAGAAAGTTCTCGAAAGCGCGTGGCGGGGGGCTACAGGGCCTGTTCGCCCCGCTCCCCCGTCCGGATCCGCACGGCGTCGAGCACGGGCACGAGGAAGATCTTGCCGTCGCCGATGCGCCCGGTGGCCGCGGCCATGCGGATGGCCTCGACCACCTCCTCGGCGCGCGCGGCCGGCACCACCACGTGGACCATCAGCTTCGGGATGAAGTCGAGGACGTAGGCCGAGCCGCCGTGGACCTCGGAACGCCCCCCGGTGCGGCCGAACCCGCGCACCTCGAGGACCGTCATCCCCCCCACCCCGAGCTCCTGCAGGCGGTCCTTGACGTCGTCGAGGACGAACGGGCGGATCACCGCCTCGACCCGGACCAGGTCCGTCGGGATCGTCACGGCGGCGTCTCCTCCCAGGGTGGCTCGGGCGGCCAGGGCTCGAGGCAGCCCACCACCTCGGCGAGGCGGTCGATCCCGAGATCGACGCACAGCGCCGACAACTCGTCCAGCACGCGCAACGCCACCGTGGGCTCGGCGAAGTTCGCCGTCCCGATCTGCACGCACGAGGCCCCGGCCATCAGGAACTCGAGGGCGTCCTCGCCGGACCGGATGCCGCCCATGCCGCAGATCGGAAGGTCCGGCAGCGCCCGGTGCACCTGGTGGACGATCCGCAGGGCCACGGGCTTGATCGCCGGCCCCGAAAGACCGCCGTAGGTGGTGGCAAGGCGCGGTCGCCGGCGGCGCACGTCCACGGCCATCCCCGTGATCGTGTTGACGAGGCTGACCCCCGCCGCCCCGGCCGCCCGCACGGCGTCGGCGATCGCGACGTTGTCGGAGGCGTTCGGCGACAGCTTGACCACGATGGGGATAGCCGTCTGCGCACAGCAGGCCCGTACCAGGTCGTGCGCCACCTCCGGCACCATCCCGAACTCGATCCCGCCCTTTTCGATGTTCGGGCACGACACGTTCATCTCGAGGACGTCGATGTGCGCCCGGCCGCGGTCGAGCGCCCGGGCACAGGCCACGTACCCGTCGAAGTCCTCCCCGAAGAAGTTGACCCACACCCGCACCCCGAGATCGGCCAAAAAAGGCAACTTGTCGCGCAGGAAGGCCTCGACGCCGACGTTTTCGAGGCCGATGCTGTTGAGCATCCCCGCGGGCGTCTCCCAGATCCGCGGTGCCGGGTTGCCGGCGCGCGGCTCGGGCGAGATGCCCTTCGTGGCGATCCCCGCCAGCTTCGACAGGTCGAAGAACGGCGCGAACGGCTCGCCGTAGGCGAAGCACCCCGACGCCACCATCACCGGGTGCGGCATCGCCATGCCGGCGAACGACACGGACAGGTCCGGCCGGGCCGCGGCGTTCACCAGCGCACCTCCCGAGCGTCGAAGACGGGCCCGTCCGTGCAGCAGTACCGGTACGGGCGCGGCCCGTAGACCGGCACCGCACAGCCCAGGCAGGCGCCGAAACCGCAGGCCATGTTGGCCTCGAGGCAAAGCTGGGCCGGCACCCGGCGTGCGAGCGCGAGGCTTCGCACGGCCCGCAGCATCCCCTCCGGCCCGCAGGCGCAGATCTCCACCGGGGTCCGGGCGGCCGCCGCGGCGTCGAGGCGCTCGGCCAGCGGCGCCGTCACCCGCCCACGCACGCCGGCGCTGCCGTCCTCGGTGGCCAGGACGACCTCCACCCCGCATGCGCGCAGGGGCTCGACGAGCACCAGGTCGTCCGCGTCGCGGCCGCCGTAGATCATCGTCACCGCACCGGCCAGCCCTGCCTGCGCCGCCCGGCGCGCGAGCAGGTGCAGCGGCGGAAGCCCCACCCCGCCGGCCACCAGCAACCGCCTGGGGCCGCCCGCGGTCGTCGCCGAGAAGCCACGCCCGAGGGGGGCCGTCAGCGACACCGCGGCGCCGGGGCGCAGGGCGGCCAGCCGGGCCGTCCCCCGGCCGTAGACCTTGAGCAGGATCGTGACGCGCCCCGGTTCGGGGGCGTCGAGGATCGAAAAGGCCCGCGGCCCGGTGGGGTCGGCGTCCCACGACCCCCGCACCATGACGAACGCCCCCGGCACGACGCCCCGCAGGTCCGGCCCTTCGTCGTAAGTGAACGAAAGCTCGAAGTAGCCGCCCGTAAGCTCGCGGTGCGCCGAAAGCCGCGCCGCGAAGAACGCCGGCGGACCACACCGCGGCGGTCGCGACCGGTGGGTCGGCTCGGCGGGCGTGGGCACGGCGCGCTTCATAGGACACCGGGCGGGCCGCGTCGAGGGCCGCCCTCGCCCGCCGCACCGACCAGGTCGAGAGCCATCTGGACGGCGTCGTCCGCCCCCCCCGCGTAGTAGCCGCGCCGCAAGCCCACCTGCACGAACCCCGCGGCCCGGTAGCAGGCCAGCGCCGGCGCGTTTTGCGCCCCCACCTCCAGCAACACGCGCCGGCAGCCTGCGCGGCGCGCCTCGGCGCGGGCGGCGGCCAGCAGGGTGCGGCCGATCCCCCGGCGGCGAGCGGCGGGGACCGTGAAGATCCGCAGGATCTCCGCGTCGGGCGTCAGCACCCACAGGCACACGGCCCCGGCCAAGCGCGTGCCGTCGAAGGCCCCGAGGGCCCGCGCGAAGGGCCGCGCGAGTTCCTCGGCGTAGGCCCCCGGGCCCCACGGGCGGTCGAACGCCAGGGCCTCGGCCCGCGCCAGGGGCTCGGCCCAGTTCGGCCCGAGCGCGCGCACGACCGTCACGGCGTGTGTCCGACCTCCACCTCGACGGCCTCGGAAGCCGGGTCGGCCAGGTCCCACAGGAGCCCGACGAGCCCGTCGGGGCCGGCGATCCCCTCCCGCGTGCGCGCCGAGGTCATGAAGACGGCGCCCGCCGACACCCCGAGGGCCTCGGCCACCGCACGGCGCCGCCCGGCCCGCTGGCTCGGCCGCAGCTTGTCCGCCTTCGTGGCCACCAGGACCAGGCGGTGGCCCGCATCGGCCGCCCGGGCCACGAAGGCGAGGTCTCCCCGCCCCAGGCCATGGCGTGCGTCGGCCAGGACGAACACCGCCCGCGGCGCACGGGTCGCGAGGTACGTCTCGATGCGGCGGGCGAGGGCGGCGCGGGCGCCGGCAGGCAAGGCCGCGTAACCGTAGCCGGGCAGGTCCACCAGGCGCACCGCACGGCGCGCGCCGGCGGGACCGAGCACGTCGGCCTCGAAGACGTTCAGCAGCGTGGTGCAGCCCGGGGTGCGGCTCGTGCGGACGAGCTTGGGACGACCGATCAGGGCGCCCAGCAGGCTCGACTTGCCCGCGTTCGATCGCCCGCAAAACGCCATCTCCGGCAGGTCCGGGGGAGGCAACGCGGCCGGGTCCGGCGCGGAGGTCACGAAGCGGGCCGACACCACCCGCGGGCCCCGGGCGGCCGACACGCGCCGGTCGGGCGTCTTCGAGCGCATCGGCCCGACCCTAGCAAACCCACGGCGCGAGCGCCCGCGGCGCCGGTGCGGTATGGTCGGGTCGGCGCCCGGGGGCGGTGCCTGCGAGAAAGGACCACACACGACCCATGCCACGATCCATGGAAGTCTACGGGCTTACGGGGGGCATCGGTACGGGCAAATCCACCGTCGCCGCCCTCCTGCAGGACTTCGGCGTGCCCGTCGTGTCGGCCGACGAGCTCTCCCGCGTGGTGGTCGCCCCCGGCACCGAGGGGCTCGACCGGGTCGTGGCGGCCTTCGGCCCCGAAATCCTCGACGAGCACGGCCGACTCGACCGCGCCCGCCTCGCGCGCACCGTCTTTCACGACGCCACCTTGCGGCGCAAGCTGGAGTCGATCCTCCACCCGCTCATTCGCGACCGCTACGAGCAGGTCCTCGACGCCCTCGAAAAAGCCGGGCACCCGGTGGTGGTCTACGAGGTGCCGCTGCTGTTCGAGAAAAACCTCCAAGGAGAGATGAAGGGGGTCATCCTCGTCACGGCCGACGAGGACGTCCGCCTGCGCCGGGTGATGGCGCGCGACGGCCTCGACCCGGCCCAGATCCGGGCCCGCATGGCGGCGCAGATGCCCGAGTCGGAAAAACGCCTGCGTGCCGACTACGTGGTGGAGAACAACGGGGACCTCGACGACCTGCGGCGCGAGGTGCAATTCCTGCTCGCCCGGTACCTGCGGGTGGGCGAGGAGCACCCGCGCCCCGTCCTCGACCACGCGGCGGCCCCGGACGCGCCCCCCGCCGCGGGGCAGAACGCCCACGCGCCGGATACCCTCGGCCTCGACGCGGGCTTCGTCCCCGCCGCCCGCCCCGCCGCTTCGCCACCCCCGCCCCCGGATCGCACCGCCGCCACCGCCAAGCCCCCCCTGGCCGCACCGGGCAAGGT
>JALSIN010000367.1 GCA_026989935.1 Polyangiaceae bacterium
GGCTGCGCACGCGGCTATGTACGCCGTCGGCCCCGATGAGCAGGTCGGCCTCGCGGTGCAACCGATCGATGTCGGCCGGTCCGATCTCCGTCTCGAAGTGCAGGTCCACGTCCAGCTCGGCGGCCCGCTGCTGCAGGATCTGGAGCAGCCGCCGCCGGGCGATCCCGCAAAAGCCGTGACCGCGCGAGCGCAGGCGCTCGCCCCGGAAGTGGATGTCGATGGCGTTCCAGTACACGAAATCGCCGGTGATCGCCTCGTAGGTGGGTTCGTCCGCGTCGCGGAAGTGGGTGAGGGTCTCGTCCGAGAACACCACCCCCCAGCCGAACGTGTCGGCGGGCCGGTTGCGCTCGTACACGCTGATCTGCGCGTTCGGGCGCGCCTTCTTCATGAGGATCGAGAAGTACAGGCCTGCGGGGCCGCCACCGATGACGTTGATCTTCACGGACGCACCTTTCGTTGGGAAGGCGAGCGTGATGGTAGGGCACCCACACCGCTCCGCGCAGCGCCCCCACTTTGTGTCCTCTCACGCCGGGCGGGCGCGCACCGTCTTCGCATGCGGTCGGCGGCGGCGCGCAGGCACGGCGCACCGGGCCGCGCTATGCTCGCGCGACCGATGGCGCGCCCCCCCTCGGACCGAGCGCTGCTGCTCGCCTTCGCCCTGTCGGGCGCGGCTGCGCTGGGCGACGAGATCGTCTGGACACGCCTTCTCGCCGCGGCCCTCGGCAACGAGATGCTCGGCGTGCTCGGCGTGCTCGGCGGCTTCTTCGGCGGCATGGCGGCGGGGGCGTGGCTGTTCCACGGCCGCGCGCGGCGGGGGCGGCGGCCCCTTGCGACCTTCGCCGTGCTCGAGCTCGTCGTGGCGGCCTACGCCCTCGCGGCGCCGTTCGTGCTGCCGTGGGTCGGCGACGGCGCGGCGGCGTTGCTCGGCCCGGACGCCGCGGACCGGGCGGACCTGGGCGAGATCGCCCGGCACGTGGCGATCGCAGGGCTCGGCCTGTTGCCGGCCACCTTGGCGATGGGCGCGACCTTTCCCGCCGTGGTGGAGGCCCGGCGGCGGCGGCGGCGCGACGACGATGGCCGCGGCGTCTCGCGCCTGTACGCCGCCAACACCCTCGGCGCCGTCCTGGGCGTGCTGGGGACGGTGCACGTCCTGCTCCCATCCCTCGGCATGGTGGGCGCGGCCGTCGCCTGCGCCGCGACGGGCGCGGCCGCGGCGGCGCTGGCCCTTCGGGACGACCGGCGCGACCCTGTGCCGCGCACCCCGTCGCCGGACACGCCCATCGATCTCGACACCAGCAAGGACCCGGACCCCTTCGTCGCGGACGAGCTCTGGCCGCTGTTGGGGGCCGCCGTTGCGACCGGGGCCCTGGGGGTCGGGGTGGAGGTGGTGCTGGTCCGGGTCCTCGGCCAGGTCTTCGACGGCACGATCTACACCTTCGCGGCGGTCCTCGCCGTGTACCTGCTCGGAACGTTCGCCGGGTCCCAGGCCTACGGCGCCGTGGCCGCAAGGGCCCGACGCGGCCGGCCGGCGGGCGTGCTCGCGGGCCTGTTCGTGGCGCTCGGCCTCGCCACCGTCTTCGCGGCGCAGGCGGCCACCTGGACGCCGGCCCTGTTCGATGCCCTCGCCCCGGACACGGCCAGC
>JALSIN010000368.1 GCA_026989935.1 Polyangiaceae bacterium
CCGCGGGCGGCAACGGCGGCGGCGGCGGCGGCGGCGGCGGCGGCGCGGGCGGCTGCGGCGGATCAGTCGTCGGAATCGCCCTCGTCAACGGTGCCGTCGTGGCCAAGGACAACGTCGCCTTCACCGGAGGCCAGGGCGGCGCCGGCGGTAGTGGCGGCGCCGGCGGGCTGCGTGCCGACGGCACGAACCAGCAGGCCCCCTCCGGCCAGAACGGCTGCGACGGCATCGTCCTCGACGAGCAAACCTACTGACCGCGCCCGCCATCGCACCGGGACCCGTGCACCGGGACCCCGAGTGCCCCTCGACCGCGTCCTACCCCACCGGGACGGACGCGCAAGCCTGGGCAACCGCGTCCGCGAGCGCCGTCCCCACGAGGTCCGTGTAGTTGCCCGTGTCCGTGATCGACGACCAGGCCGGATCCGGATCGAACAGGGTCATGAATTGCCAGAGCTTTTGATTTACGTCGATCACGCACGGTGGAATGAGACCCGCAACGAAGATGCAGGCCTCGCCGCCGCATCCGGCCTTCGCGTCGAGCAGCATGTCACGGTAGACGTTCTTGGACTCGGGCGACTTGTCCGGCTCGTCGGTCAGGAAGAACACCACGAGCAGGGCGCCCTCGTCCCGCAGAAAGTCCTTGTTGGGCGCGGTGGGGCCGTCGGTGTTCGCCGGGTGCACCGCCCAACCCGCCGCCGCTATGGGCATCTCGAAGGAGCAGCCGTTCTCCCCGGCGCTCGTGGCCGCCCCCGAAAACCACGTCACCATGGGCGCGGGATCGTCGTCCGTGGTCGTCTCGAAGAAGCGCTGGCCCGAGAACTCGAACAGGCGCCCCTGAGAGCCGTTGCCACCGTCGTTGAAGTCCGTGGGCTTGATGTAGTGCATCACGATGGTGTCCGCCGACGCCGTGCTCTGGCAGTTGCTCGTGCCCTCCTGCTCCGTACACGCCGTGTCGAAGTCCGTGGTCGTGATTCCGAGGTGGACGGACAGCCCCGGCGGCAACGCGTCGAACATGGCCTGGGCGAAGCCGGGGAAAGCGCTGGACAGAGCCTGCTGGTACGTGCCCATCGAGTCGGAGTTGTCCACGACGAACAACAGGTCCACGGCCGTGCAACCGGTCGTCCCCGGATCGCTGTCGAACTTCGTCCCCGTCGAGCCCGACGCACCCGCCGAACCGGCGCTACTGCCGCCCGCCGTCGAGCCGCCATCCGTCGAGTTCCCCGCCGTCGTCGGGGTTGACGTGTTCGTAGCCGTGGTCGGCCCGGTCGAGGACGCAGAACTCGCCGTGGGGTTGAATCCACTCGTCGTCGTCGCCCCCTGCGAGCACGCCACCAGGAGCGATGCGACCGCGAGGCGAAGGACCGAAAGGGATGCCGGCCGATTGTCCATGGGATCATTGTACATCGTGGACACCTGCGACCCCACACGGCGTCGCACCGGCCATGGGGCAAAACGCGCGCGTCGGCGGCGCGTGAGGTATCGTCCCCGCCGTGTCAGGATCCGACGCCTCCGCGCCCCGGCTTCGCGTACCGCACACGCTGGTCCTGCTGCTCGCAATGATCGCCGCCGCCTGGCTGGCCACCTGGGTCGTGCCGCAGGGCGCGTTCGAGCGCGCGGCCTCGGCCCACGGGCACGAAAGCGTGATCCCGGGCAGTTACCAGCGCCTGGCCGAACCCGTCCACCTCTCTCCGGCCGCCATCGTGACCGCCGTGCCCCGGGGCCTCGTCGCCAGCGCCGACATCATCTTCTTCGTGTTCATCATCGGCGGTGTGCTGGGCATCGTACGGCGCTCGGGCACCATCGACGCGCTGCTGGGCCTGGTCCTTTCGCGGTTCGGGCACCGGCCCGGCTGGCTCATCGCCGTCGGGATGGCCGTCTTCGCCGTCGGCTCGAGCACCCTCGGAATGGCGGAGGAGTACATACCCTTCGTCCCCGTCCTGCTCGGCCTTTGCGCCGCCCTCAGCCTCGACGCCGTCACGGCCATCGGGATCCTCGTCCTGGGGTACGGTGTCGGCTACGGCGCCGCGGCCGTCAACCCCTTCACCGTGGTCGTGGCCCAGGAGATCGCCGGCCTGCCGCCCACCTCCGGGGCGTGGTTTCGCATTCTTCTCCTCGTGCCGTTTTGGCTGGTCGCCTTCACCTACGTGCGGCGGTATGCAGCCCGTGTCGCGCGCGATCCAGCGGCGAGCTTCGTGGCCGGCGTCCCACCCCCCCGGGACCTGCGCCCCCCCGAGCCCGTCCGCGTCGAACGCCGGCACCTCCTCGTCGCCGCCACCGTGGCGGCGGCCTTCGGGGCCATCCTCTGGGGTATCAAGACCCGCGGCTGGTACCTGGAGGAGATGAGCGCGGTGTTCTTGGCGGTCGGCGTCGCCGTGGTGTTCCTCGGGCGCCTGCGAGCGGACGAAGGCGCGCAGACCTTCATCGAAGGAGCGGCGGAGCTTACCTTCACGGCCCTGCTCATCGGCTTCGCCAGGGGCATCAAGATCGTGCTCGAAGACGGCAAGATCATCGACACGATCATCGACGCGGTGGCCGCGCCACTGGCCGACGCCGGCCCGGCCGCCGCGAGCCTCGGCATGTTCGTCTTCCAGAGCATCTTGAACTTCTTCATCCCCTCGGGCAGCGGCCAGGCGTACGTGACGATGCCGATCATGGCGCCGCTGGCCGACCTGACCGGCGTGTCGCGCCAGGTGGCGGTGCTGGCGTACCAGTTCGGCGACGGCCTGACGAACATGATCGTGCCGACGAACGCGGTGCTCGTCGGGATCCTGGGCATGGCGGGGATCCCCTTCGAGCGCTGGCTGCGCTTCATCATGCCCGTGATGCTGCGCCTTTGGCTGATCTGCATCGTCGCGTTGCTCGCGGCGCTCGCCGTCGGCTATCGTTGAAGGCGTGAGCGTTCTGCGCGTGATGTCGTCGTGGGCCGCCGTGCTCCTCGCGGCCGCCTGCACCGTCCCAAACCCCAACCTCGAAGCGAACGACGCGGGAGGATCCGCTGCGAGCACGGCTACGGACACCGATTCCACCACGTCCGCGGGTGAATCCACCCTCGGCGGGGGAACCGCGACCGGCGGAAGCACGGGCACGGGCAAGGCGCCCGATCTCGGCGCCGACCCCTGTGAACCCGCCGGCGCCTGCGTCCCCTCGCCACCCGACGGCTGGACGGGCCCGGTGGTCGTCCACTCCGGGCCCGGCGACACGCCCCCCGCCTGCGACAGCGCCTGGAGCACGCAGGCCCTCGCCGCCGGCGGGGGTCTCCTGGCGCCCCCCGCTGACTGCGCGTGCGCGTGCGACCCGCCGATGGGGGGCACCTGTGAAGACGTGTACGTCAAGTCCTATCTGAACAAGACCTGCGCCAGTTCGCAGCAGAGTTCGTACAAGATCACCCCTGGCGACTGCGAAATCGGCCAGTTTCCCGGCAACGTGGGCTGGACGGCCACCCATCCCGATTACGTCGGCGGGTCATGCACACCGACCACCATGAAGACCGTGCCCCCGCCCGAGTGGCAGACCGCCTACACCGCCTGCGAAGGCCCCTCGCAATCGGGGACCTGCGACGGGGACGCCCTGTGCCAGCCGCAGGTTCCCCCCGGCGCCTGGACCTGCATCTACCGCGAGGGTGACGTCCCCTGCCCGGACACATCCCTCTACGATACCCGCGAGGTGGTGTACCGCAACGTCGAGGACGGGCGAGACTGCGCCCCATGCACCTGCGGCCCCCCGGAAGGGGGCTGCGACGCCAACGTTTACCTCGTTCAGGGTGCCTGTCCGGGCGGCGTCATCGGAGCGCTCGGTAAAACCGATGAGATGTGTTTTGCAGGGCCCCCGCTCGGTTTCGACGCCATCCACGTGACCTCTGCGACGGTCACCGCCACGTGCGCGCCATCCCCCCCGACCCCGCAAGGGGAAGCGATCGAAAAGGAGCCCGTCACCCTTTGCTGCCTGTAGTGGATCGGTACACGCGCTCGGAACCTGCGCAAGCGGGACCGCGACGCTTTTTTGCGGCGTCCCTCCTCGCCTCGACCGCGCTCGTGTTTCCCGTGGGAGGGTGCGCGCCCTCCGGCGCTTCGATTGGCCCGAGCGATCGCGCTGGCCAGGCGGGACGGGCACGCCTCCTTTGGTACGTGCCGCCCCCCGATGCGCGACCGTCCACCGCCTGCGACACGCCCCTTTGCACCTCCCTGCTCGAAGTCCTCGACGGCGCCCAGCGACGCCTCGACCTGGCCTTCTACGGGGTGCGAGGGGCCCCGGCCGTCATCAAGGCCATCGAACGTGCCCGGACCCGAGGGGTGCGGGTCTTCGGCGTGGTGGACCGCACGGCCGACGGCACGAACATCTACCGTGACACCGACGCCTTCGTCACCCATCTCGACCGCGTCGCCGACGACGGCTCCTACGAGCGCAAGATGGCCCGCAACGCGAAACGCCGCCGGCCGTCGCCCGGGCCGGACCGCTGCCCCCGCCCGCCCGGCACGAAGGGCCCCTTGCAGTGCAGCGTCTACGACCTGGGCGACCGCTGCCTGTTCGCGGCGCAGGCGGCCGACGAACCCTTCACCACCGCCGGCGCCATCATGCACGACAAGTTCGCCCTGGCCGATGCCCGCGCCCTGTGGACCGGTTCGGCGAACGTCAGCGACACCGGGATCGGCGGCTACAACGCCAACGTCGTGATCCGCATCGACGATACGGCGGTCGGCGAGCGCTTCCGTGCCTACTTCGACGATCTGCTGCGCGGCCGGTTCCACGCGCCGCCCGAGCCCGGGCGGCCCCCGCCCCCGGTCCACCCCATCGAGGGCGGCTCCGTGCAGGTGTTCTTCGCGCCGCGCGACCGCCCCATGACGCGGGGTCTGCGGCCGGTGATCCGCGCTGCCCGCGAGCGCATCGACGTGGCGGTCTTCTTCCTGACCCACAAGCTACTCGCACAGGACCTCATCGACGCACACACCCGCGGCGTCCGGGTGCGCGTGGTTCTCGATGCCACCGGCGCCCGCAACGCCTACTCGAAGCACGCGGTGCTTCGCGCCGCCGGCATCCCCGTCAAGGTGGAGGACCTTGGCGGCAAGATGCACATGAAGGCCACGGCCGTGGACGGCGCCGTCGTCGTGGCAGGTTCGATGAACTACACGGGGGCCGGTGAGCGGGCAAACGACGAGAACCTGCTCGTGCTGCGTCATCCGGCCCTCGCCCGGAAGATGCACGATGCCTACGACGCGTTGTACGACGCCCTGGGCGAACACACGCTGTCGCAGACCCCCGATCCGGAGAGCCACCAGTCCGGCTCCGCCTGCTCCGACGGGATCGACAACGACCACGACGGCCGGATCGACGGCGACGATCCTGGCTGTAGCGAACCGTCGGCTCCCCCGCCCGTGCTCTTGTGGTCCGCGCCCAAGCCTCCCGGCGCCGCGTGCCACGACGGCGCCTGGCCCACGACGGCACCCATCGGTTCCTAGCGCCCGAACACGATGCGCTCGCTTTGCAGCAGCCGTGACGCCACGGCGACGGCCACGGCCGCCAGCACGAGCGAAACGACCACGCTCGCGGCAACGAACGACGGCGGCAACACGTCGCCCCGCAGTACCGCCCCGAGGGCCGCCACCGGCCCGAGCACCGGCACGAGGGACATCCAGGCCCGAGGTACGATGGGATCGGCCGTGGTCACGATCCCCAGGAGCATCGGCACGAAGATCAACAGCGACAGGTAGGTCTGCGCCTCCTTGAACGTGCGGGCGAAGAAGGCCAGCAAGAGCTGCAGGCTCGCCGCCAGCGGCGCCACCGGCAGCGCCACGATAACGAGTTCCAAGAGCAGCCACGCGTCCACTTCGACGGGCACCCCGAGCCCCTCGACGGGCAGCAGGCGAAAGGCGGCCCACATCGCCACCGCCGTGAACAGGACGCTCGTGACCGCGAACACCGAGGTCGCCGCCCACTTGGCCGCCACGATCGCCGCGCGCGACACCGGGTGGAGGAGAAGCGGCTCCAGGGAACCCCGCTCGCGCTCGCCGGCCGAGGCGTCCGTCGCCACGTACATGCCGCCGACGAAGGCCGCCAGTACCACGAACAGCGGCAAGAAGCCCAACACCATCGCGGCCCGACTGCGCTCCGTGGAAAGATCCACGCGCTCGGGTGCCACCGCCTGCACGATCCGTGGATCCACCCCGCGCAGCAAGAGACGAGACAGGCCGATGCCCCGGCCGTACCGATCCACCAGCCGCTCCAGCCGCGCGGCGGCCCGCAGCGTCTTCGGCCGCGACCCATTCGTCACGATGCGTACGACGGCCGGTCGCTGGGCGCGCAGGTCCTCGCCGAACGACGATGGAATCTCCACGATGGCATCGAGATCCCCTTCGGCGAGCGCCGCTTCTGGATCGGACGGAGCTGGACGGAACTCGACCCCGTGAGCTTCGAGAAACGCCCTGAACCGGGGCGCATGGTCCTCTCCGACCACGACGACCTGCACGGGCCGGTCCGGCGCCTGCTGCTTGCCCATCCACGCGTACATCCCGACCACCAGGATCGGCCCGAACAACGGGTACAAGAGCGCCGCGAACAGCGACCGCCGATCCCGCACGGCATCGAGCAGTTCCTTGCCCAGCACGGTCCAAAACGCGCTCACGGTCTCCCCTCCTGCCCAACCAGGGCCACGAACGCCTCCTCGAGGTCGTCGCGCCGGGCGGCCCGCAGGATCGAAGCCGCGTCCCCCTCCGCCACCACGCGCCCACCCGCCACGACGACGATGACGTCGCACAGGGCGGACACCTCCTGCATGATGTGGCTCGAAAACAGCACGCACCGCCCCTGCGCACGAAGCATCCGGACCACCTCGCGCACGGCCCGGGTACTCATCACGTCCAGGCCGTTCGTCGGCTCATCGAGGACCACGTTCGGCGGGTCGTGTACGAGCGCGCGGGCGAGCGCCACCTTCGCGCGCTCCCCCTGGGAGAACCCCTGCACCCGCCGGTCGGCCACCTCGCCGAGCCCCAGCCGCTCGATCCACCCGTCCACCGCTCGCCGCAGGCGCGCGCCAGCAAGGCCCCGCAGACGCCCGTAGTAGGCAATGTTCTCCCGCGCCGAAAGGCGGGGATAGAGCCCGCGGGCATCGGGCAGAACACCCATGCGGCGCCGCGCGCCGTCGGAATCCACCGCCACGTCGAGACCGTCCACCCGCACCGTGCCGCCGTCCGGGGTCAAAAGCCCCGTCAACATGCGCAGGCAGGTGGTCTTCCCGGCCCCATTGGGGCCGAGTAGCCCCGTCACCGCGCCATCGCGGGCGACGAAGGACACCCCCCGGACCGCTTCGACCGACCCGAACCGCTTGCGCAGACCGCAAAACTCGAGCGTCACGGCGGCGGTCCTCCGGCATCCACGAAGAACGGCGCCTCGTATGGAGGATCGGCGCACGCGGCGAGCGCTGCGTCGGTCGCGGCCGGATCGCGCAAGAACGCCACCAGCAGGTCCGGCACGCACGCCGCCAGCAAGGTTCCGTGGCCCGCCCCGGGCGAGACGTGGTGGATCGCGTTGGGCAGGGTCTTCCTGGCGAGTTCGGCCCAGCGCGGCGGCGTCACCGGATCGAGTTCACCCGACAGCAACAGCACCGGGACCTCGCTGTGTACGGGCGCCTTGACGTCCGCGGAAACGACCGCGTGCGGCCATCGCTGACAAACCTCGGCCATGGCCTCTACGAGGATCGTACCGAGGAACGTGCCCTCGGCCTTGGCCCGCGCGCGCGCCGGATCGAAGAAGGGCACGTCCTCGGCGCAAACCACCGACAGCATCATCCCGGCGGCCATGGATGCTTCGACCTCGTCGGAGAACACGAGGGCCTGGGCGACGAGGGGCCCCGGATCGTCCGCCGCCAGGCGGTCGAGCGTGAACGGCAGGACCGGCGCGAGATCCGTCGAGTACAGCAGCCCGCGCAGAGCCGACGCGGCCAGGCGGCGCGACCACGCGAGGGTCACCGGCTCGTTCGTTCGCGGGTGCTGTACGACGAGGGGGCGCGGGTCGCCCGCAAGTTCGGAAAGGGCCTCCGAGACGCGGGAACCGAGGTCCCCGAACGCCGCCGCACACGCCGCGTCCGCCCGGCACCGCGCCAGGCGCCCGTCGAGGGCCGCCTGGGCGTCCGGTGCGAAGTCCTCGAACAACACCATGGGCGGCGGCGCCACCCCGTCGAGCACGGCCACCGCCACGCGGTCGCCATGGCGGCGCAGGTAGGCGAGGGCCAGGCGTGTGCCGTAGGAGACGCCCACGAGCGCCACCCGTTCGTGGCCCAGCGCCGCCCGAACCCGATCGAGGTCCGAAACGGCGTGCTCGGTGGTCACGAGTCGGGGATCGAGGGGTAGGGTTTCTCGGCAGCGTTCGAGGGCCTCGAAATCCGGTGTCGGATCGAGGCGGCGGGCCGGATCATCGATCTCGTCGCATACCATCTTGGACGAACGACCCGTGCCCCGCTGATCGACGAGAACGACGTCATGCCGGCGCCGAAGCTCGGGCAACTGCGCGAGCACGGGCGGGTACGCCGTGATCGCGGACTGCCCCGGCCCGCCCGCGAGCATGTAGACCGGCACCGCGTCCGCCGCCGCGGCCGTTCCCCGCAACACGGCAACGCCCAGGTCGAGGGTCTCGCCGTCGGGATCGCTCGGGTCGGCGGGCACCTGGACCGTCCCGCACAGGGCGGCGAGCCCGCCGTCGAGTCGGCAGGACGAAAAGCCCGCGGGCCCGGCGGCCGAAGGCGTGGCAGCGGTGGACGCAGCGCCGCAGGCCGCCGCCAGGAGGCACGAAGCCGCGAGCGCGGCCCCCGCCCCGAAGCCACGGCGCCGTCGCCGTCGGCGGGCAACCGAGGCCGGGTCGGTGCGGGAGGACATTGCGCGGGCAGTCTACACCCTGGGCCGACATACTACGGCGGTGAACCTCCGCGCGTTCGTCCCCCGCGCAGCCGTGCGACGAGGCCCCCGGGAAGACCCGCGAGCAGCCGTGCCCCCGGGTATCCCAACCGCACCAGGATCGCGACGAACAGCGAGGCCGAGGCCACGATCACGGCGGCCAGCGCGACGAGGCGCACGAGGCGCCCGGCCGTCGTTCCGGCGTGCTCGGTGGCCACGGCCACGCCGACCTCGATCGACCATGCGCCCCCGTAGGCCAGCGATCCGAGGGCGGCGAGGGCAAGCGCCAGGGCGACCGCCTCTCGAAAAGACCCGAAGGCTCGTACGCGCCCGATCCTCCGGGCGAACGCCACGCGCAGCACGGCCACGTTGGCGAAGGCGCCCAGGGTGGTCCCCAGGGCGATCCCCGGGGCGCCCAGGGTGCGGTACGTGGCGGCGTTGAACGCAAGGTTCACCACCACGGCCGCGGAAGAAGCGACGAGCGGGATCCGCGGCCGGTCCACCGCATAGAAGGACGGCGCGAGGATCTTCACGAGGCTGTAGGGCAAAAGGCCCAGGCTGTAGGCACGCAGGACGGCGGCCGTCGCCGCGGTGTCCGAGGGTGAGAAGCGGCCGCGCTCGAAGATCGCCGCCACGATCGGGTCGGCCAGCACGAACAACCCCACGGCGCTCGCCGCCGTGAGCATCCACGCCGCCGACAACCCCTCGGCCGTGCGCGCGCACAGCCCCTCGGTGTCCCTTCGCGCCGCCTCGTCGGCCACCTTCGTGGTGGTCACCGTCGCCAGCGCCACCCCGAACATCCCGATTGGCAGGTAGAACAGGCGAAAGGCGTAGGAGAGTTGCGCCACCGGCCCATCCCCGAGTTCGGAGGCGAACCGCGTGTTCACGAATACGTTGAGCTGCACGGCGGCCAGGCCCAGCACCGCCGGCCCCATCAGTCCCACGATGCGGCGCACCCCCGGGTGCCGCACGATCCCGCGCAGCCTGGGCCACGGCCGGACGCCCAGGCGCACGAGGGCCGGAAGCTGCACGAGGGCCTGGGCCGCACCGGCCAGCGTGGTGGCGCCGCTCCACAGCAGCAGCCGGTGCTCGGCTCCGGTGTCCACCGCGAACAGCACCGCCCCGGACAGCAGCAGGACGACGTTGAAGACCGCCGGCGCCAGGGCCGGCGCGAGGAAGCGGCGGCGGGCGTTGAGCACCCCCATGAAGACCGCAGCAGCGCTGACGAGGGGTAAAAGCGGCATCATGACCCGGGTCGCCGCCACGGTCAGGGCCACCTTGGCCCGGTCGCCACCGAAGTCCGCGGAGATCGCACGGACCACCGCCTCGGCGTACAGCACACCGCCCGCCGCGACGAGCCCGGTGACCACCAGCACGCCCCCGAGCACCAGGCCGGCCAGGCGGCGGGCAGCGGCCTCCCCGTCGCCCTGGCGCGTCGCCGCAAACGTCGGGACGAACGCGCTCGACAGGGCCCCCTCGGCGAACAGGTCCCGCAGCAGGTTCGGGATCCGGAAGGCCACCTGGTAGGCGTCGGCGAGCGCGCCGGCCCCGAACAACGCACGAGCCCCAGGACGCGCGACGCGAGGACGGCGGCGCTGAGCGCCCCCGACTGGCGGAGGGTGCTGCTCACGGCGCGAGTCTTCCCGAGGGGCGGCCCCGCTCCAAGGAACCCGCCGAAGACGCGGGCTTTTGAGAGGTGGCAACCCCCCTAGCCAGCCCTCCGCGCGCCGGGGCAACAGTCGTTGCCGGGAGCCCGCAGGCGGGCATCAAAATGAAGAAAAACCTCAATGATTTCTGGAAACCGAAGGTGGCACGCGCCTTGCTTTGTAGGCGAGTGTCCTACATCAACCCACCAACACCCACGTTTCCGAGGCTCTCCATGTCCCTGCTTCCCATCGCCGCCACGCTCCCCACCCTCACCATCGCTCTCCTGGGTCTGGCAACCGGCGCGATGGACCGCGGGATCATCCTCGACGAGCGCCGACGAAACCGTCGCAAGGGCCGCGACGGTCGCACCGGCGGGCGACGGGAAGCCGATCTCGCGTAGAGCCTTGACAGGTGAGCAGGTAGGACATAAACTTACAGAGAACCACATCGAACACAGGAAGGGCAAGAAACCATGACCACGATCGCCATCCTCGCCGCCGCCGTCACCATCGGAATCCCGGCCGCCATCTTGCTGGGCTACAACGGCTACACGCGCGACGAGCGCAAGCGCCAGCGCCGCAAGGCCAAGGACGGGCGCCGCGGAGGCCGCCGTCTCGAGGACCAGATCCCGGCCTCGGCCTGAGCCGACACCGTCTGGCGGAGCGTCTTCGGCCCCGCCAGACGACGCGCGGTCTGCGGCGGTCGGCCGCGGGTCGCCCCAAGCACCGCGCGCTCCTGCCCCCGCTCCACGAGGTGCCGCGTCCGCCACCAACGTCGGTTGAAGACGACGCACTGCCGGGGCTCTCCCGGTAACCGCCCTGCGAGATGACACGCGACAGGACCCGCGGTCCGACCCCAGGAGTCCCGCAGGGGCCGGGTCTGCTCGGCGGTGCATCCATTGCTGGCGGTTTCGGGTACGGTGACCTCGACATGCACCGGCGC
>JALSIN010000369.1 GCA_026989935.1 Polyangiaceae bacterium
TTGTTGTAGGCCGACGCGGTGAGCGGATGGTCCTCCCCCAACGCCCGGGTGCGCAGGCGAAGGACGGCCGCGAGGTCCCGCTCGGCCCGGTCGTAGGCGCCGGCGGCGTGGGCGACCGCGGCGCGGCTGTTGAGCACGTTCGCAAGGCGCGGGTCGTCGGGGCCGTACACCGCGGTCAGGACGGCGTAGGCCCGATCGAGCGCCGCCTCCGCCGCCTCGTTCCGTCCTTGCTTGTATAGAATGCCGCCCTCGATCTCGAGCATCCGCCCGCTCTCCGCCGACCGCTCGTCCGCCCCGATCCGGTCGAGCAGCGACCGCGCGGTTCCGAGGAAGAAGTGCCCGTCGTCGAAGCGCGCAAGGCGCAGGCCGTGCAGGCCCGCGAGCGACACCGCGGCGCGGCGGGCGGCGTCGTCGAAGCGGCGCCGCAAGGCATCCACGAACGCGCGGTCGTAGGCCGCGCGCGCCGGCTCGAACTCGCCGCGGGCCTCCAGGACCCGTCCGAGAACGAGCCGCCCCTCGGTCTCCAACGAAGCTGGACCGTGCTCGGTCGCCTCGGCCACGACCGCCTCCGCCTCGGCCTGCGCCGCCTCGTAGCGCCCCAACCGGTGGAGCGCCTCGGCCCGCGACAGGCGCCGGCGCAGCTCGTCGCCCTCGGCCGACGGTTCGAAGCCCCCAGCGACCCGCGCAAGCCACGAGGCGTTCGTGCACGCCGCCGGATCGGGCAGGGCGACCGCCGCCATCACCGCGTGCGGAACGTCCCTGGCCCCAACCGCCTGCAGCGAGTCCACCAACGCCGCCAACGCCCGCCGCCGGTCGGCAAGACAGGCCTTCGCCCGGTCGGCCGCATCCGACGCGACGCCGGGGCCGGCCACCACCGCGGTGCACACGCGGGCCCGGGCCGCCTCCCAGTCGCGCACGTAGCGTGCGAGCACCCCGGACAGACGCTCGGCCGTCGAAGGGGCGTAGGGCAGACCGGTGGCCGAAAACGCCCTGGATACGGCGGCGGCCGCCGAAGGCGACCACACGTCGTCCAACGCCCCGGCGTCCGCGACGCAGGCCTCCCGCGCCCGATGCCGTTGAAACTGCGCACCTCCCAAGAGGCCCCCCCCAAGGGCCGCGGCCGCCACGGCCACTCCCAACCACCGCCGGCGGCGGCCTTGCCGGCGGCCGGCCTCGACCGCCGCGACGAGGGCCTCCATGTCGGCGAAGCGGTCGGCCGGTTCGACGGCGAGACCGCGCTCCACCACCCGGTGGAGCCACCGCGGCACCCGGATCCCCCGCGGCGGCGCGCGCACGCGCCCCTGACAGACGGCGAAGGCGATCTGGGCGGGCGTGTCGCCGGCGAACGGACGCTGCCCGTACAGCGCCTCGTACATCGTCACGCAGAAGGCGAACTGGTCCGTGGCCGGCGAGAGTTCCCCGCCGGTAAACTGCTCGGGCGCCATGTAGGCGGGCGTCCCCACGAGCGCCCCGGCACGGGTCAGATCGACCGACAGCGCGCCCGTCCGCCCCACCGGCAACGAGCCGGCCGCTTCGAGGGCCGGCGGCTGCACCTCGGCGACCCGCGCAAGGCCCAGGTCCATCACCCGCACACGGCCGTCCGCGCCGATCATGACGTTGTCGGGCTTGAAGTCCCGGTGCAAAAGCCCCACCCGATGGATCGCCGAAAGCCCTTTCGCGGCCGGCAGCATCCATGATAATAATGTATGGTATGATATCGGTCCGCCCTCGATGCGGGCACGCAGCGTCGAGCCCTCGACGTACTCCATCGCGATGTACACGCGCTCGTCCAGGCGTCCCACGTCGAAGACGGATACGACGTACGGCGACGAAAGCTGGGCGAGGGCCTGCGCCTCCCGCAGCAGCCGTGCCTGCGCCCTGCCGCCCGCGCCGGGCGCCCGGCGTTTGGGCCGCAGTACCTTGATGGCGACCTTGCGCTCCAGGGCCGTGTCCCACGCGGCGTACACCACGCCCATCCCACCCGCGCCGAGACGCCCGAGGACCACGTACCGGTCGATGCGCGCGCCGACGGGGTCGGCATCCCGTACCTCGGCCGCCGCATCCCGATCGCCTTCCGTCGCCGCGACCGTGGGCACCGACCCCGGCGGCGGGCGCGCGGCACCGTGACGGTCGGGCCCGGCGCGCGCGGACGGATCCTCGGAGGAACCGGGGTCGTGCGATTCACCCATCGTGCTGACGAATCGTAGCATCCGCCCCCGGCCGGGCCCGGGCCGCGGCGCCCGCCGGCGGCCCCCGGGGCTCAACGCGCGCCGCGTCTCGTCCCGGCCGCCGGGCCGCCTCGGCGGGCACGCACCGCGGCCGAGGGGCCCCACGCCCTTCTCGCGGGACGGGATCGGGCGGCCGAACACGACGCGCCACCGCACGCGGCGGGGGCCGGCGCCGGTGCGCCGATGGGGCGTTCCGTCGCGGGGACGAAGGCGACGCGCCACCGCACGGGGCCGGCGTCGGTGCGATGCGGCACCGCCGGCGGCCGGCGGGGGCGACGCGCCCGGTCCCGGCGATGCCACGGACCACGCCCCCGGTGCGCCATGGCCCTCCTTCGGGGCCGGACGCGGGCGGCCCGCGCCCCTGCGCGTTGCATGGGGTGCCTTCTCGGAGCCGGTCGAACGGGGTCGAAGCGCGGCCCGCTCTTCGGGTGCGCCAGGGGTCGAAGCCGGCGCTCGGCTAACGTGTCGCGCGACGCAGGGCGCGGGCCAGCGCGCGTAGGTCCGCGCGCAGCGCCGCCGGCTCGACGGGTCCGCCCGCCTCGATCGTTCGCGCCCAGCGCTCGACGACGGCGGCCCAGCGGGCGAGCGTCTGGTCCGAAGACGGCGTCCGTCGCGGGCCGGCACCGTCTTCGGGCGCGGGCGGCGAGGGCGCCTCGGCGGGCGGGGACGGCGGGGGGCCGGGCGGGGGCGAGGCGCCGCCTGCCGGCGCGGCCGCGGCCAGGCGCGCCTCGAGCTCGGCCACCCTGGCCTCGAGCTCGGAGACGGGGCGGGGGCGCAGGGCTTCGAGTTCGGCCTCGGCCTGTTCGAGACGCCAGCGCAGCGCCTGCGTCTCGGCCGCCGCGAGCGCCGCCCCGCCGACCGGGTCGGCGGCCCCCCCGGCGTCGAAGCCCCGTGGATCGATCTCCAGCAGCGAAAGTCCCTCGGCGTCCAGGTCGAAGGCGGCCTCGCCGACGAGCCCCACCCACAGCGAGGGCTCGGGTTCGGGCGGCGCAAGACGGTTGTCGAAGGCCACGGGCACGTCCTCGTCTGCCTCGTCCGCCTCGTCCGCTTCGTCCGCTTCGTCCGTCTCGTCCGCTTCGTCCGTCTCGTCCGCCTCCGCTTCCTCCTCCGCCTCGAACCGATCCCGCTCGGCCGGCGCCCGCTCCAGGTCTTCGTCGTCGAGGCGCGGCACCTCGTCGTCGGGGAGCACGTCCCCGTACTCCACAACGCCCACCACGGCGGGGAGGTAGGCCGCGAACAGACGGCCGCCGCCGCAGGCGGCCACCAGGTCGGCCATCGTCTCCGCATCGGTCCAGCGGGCGTCGTCGAGCCACACCACGAGCCGGTCGGGCCGGTCCGACAGCGCACGCGCCACGGCCGCCCGCAGGTCGTCGCGGCCCACCCGGCCCTCGACCAAGCCGGCGTCGAGGAGGGCGAAGCGCCAACCCTCGTCCAGCAGCAGCGAGGCCAGGCGCCCGGGCGGCTCGACACGCACGCCCGTCCGGTCGCGCAGCGCGGCCGCGTCGTCGTCCTCCGCGACGCAGACCACCGGCCGGCCGGTGCGGGCGGCCGGGACCAGCGCGTCGAACAGCGCCGCCCCCGCCTCGGCGGTCGTCCCCGCGCCCTCGATCCGCGCGCGCCAGGCCGCCCAGCCGCCGTGCGCGAGCAACGTGGGCACCTCGCGCCACGCCTCGTCGAGGAAGGCGTACAGCGCCTCGAGCCGGGCTGGGTCGATCATGGGGGGCAGTCTTATCCCCTCCCCGCGGGGGAGGCAACGCAAGCCGCACGCCGGCGCCCCCGTCGCGGGATCGGTGCACGAATCTTCGCCCACCGCGGCCCCGGGTTCCCCCGATCCCGCGGTCGGGTTCCCGACACGCTACGATCGCGTCGATGGCCGGCGACGACCCGCCCGCTGCCCCGTCCGGCGAGCCCGACCCCGCGGTGCTCGACGCCCTGCGCCGCAGCCTCGACGTGCGGATCCGCCGCGACGGGACGATCACCATGGGCGGCGGCGCCGTCACCCACCCGCGGGTCCGCGCGGCGGTGCTGCGCGGGCTCGACCGCACCGACGGCGGCGCGCTGTGCTTTCGCTTCGGCGGCCGGTGGGCGTACGTGACGGCCGAGGACCACCCCCTGCGGGTGCGGCATGCCGCGCCCTGCGGCGACACCCTGCGCGTGGATCTCGACGACGGCCGCCGCCTCGACCGCCCCATCGACGCCCTGCGCTACGACGAGCACGGCCTCGTGCTGCAGGTCCCGTCGATCCCCTCGGGGCGGCCGCTGCTGGCGCGCCTTACGAACCGCGCCGCCCTCGCCCTGGCCGACCGGCTGTCGCTCGGCCCCCGCGGCCCGACGATCGCCACCACGCGCGGCCCATTACCGATCCCGAAGGCGCCGCAGGACGCCGTCGCGCCGCTCGAACCGCAAGGTCCTCGCTGAGACGGCGCCGTCGCGCTCGTACACGCGCACCTCGATCGCCCCCCGGCCGTCCCGGATCGGCACGGCCAGCGGCCCCAGGCGACCGTCGAGCGGGCCGTCCGGTAGCGGACGGAAGGCGGCCGCGCGCGCCACGAAGACCCCGCGCCGGTCGCGGACGCCGGCGGCGATCCCGGTCCACCGTGCCGGCACGGGCCCCTCGCCCGCGGCGCGGCGCGCCGCCGTCACCGAAAGCCGCACCGTCGAGGACCCCACCCCCGCAGCGCGCACCCGCGGCCGGTCCTCGCCGAAGGCCGGTGTCTCGCCCGCGGCGGCGACAACGAGGCCACACGACGGGTCCGCGGCGAGGCGACGCCGTACCACGTCCGCGGCAGCCGACGCGTCGTCGATCCCGATGGCACGCCGCCCGAGGCGCGCGGCGACGGCCAGGGTCGTCCCCGACCCGCAAAACGGGTCCAGCACGAGGTCGCCCTCGTTCGACGAGGCGCGCACGATCCGTTCGAGGAGGCTCTCGTTCTTCTGCGTGGCGAACCCGGTCTTCTCCCGGGACAGGCTCTTGATCTGGATCGAGTCAAGGCTCGCGGACCCGGAAAGGGCGAGGTCCTCGGGGCCGGCGTTCCACACGTCCCCGGCGGGCACGCCGCGGGCGTTCGTGCGCCCGCCCCCGCGGCGCCGGTAGCCCGGGCGATGGGGCACGTAGATCTTGTTGAAGGTAAAGCGCCGCGGGTCCTTCGTATAAAAGAGGATCGTGTCGTGGTTTCGCACCCAGTTGCGTTGGGCGGACTTGAAGCCGGAGATCCACCCGATGCGCCAGACGATCTCGCGCTGGAAGCAAGCCGGTCCGAAGATCTCGTCGAGCAGCAGCTTGACGGGGTGTACGGCGATGGCGTCGAGGTGCACGTAGAGGCTGCCGGTGGGGGCGAGCAGTTCCGCGACGAGGCGCAGGCGCGGTTCGAGCATGGACAGGAGCCCGGCGATCCCGCCGGCGAAGCGGTCGCGGTAGGCCGGTCCGCCGCCGGCCTTGGGGAACGTGCGGCCGGTCCCGAACGGCGGGTCGAGATAGACGAGGTCCACCCGCCCGGCCCAGTCACCGAGCAGACCGGCCATCGCGGGGAGGTTGTCGGCACGGCAGAACCACGGCGCGGTCCGGCGCGGCCCGAACGCCTCCAGCACCCGCCACCTCGGTCCCGACCGCGGCACGGTCGCCCGGTCCCGGCCGGTCCAGTCGATGCGCACCCCGGACGACACGGCCGCCCCCTACTTCGCCGAGGCCGGCGGCAGGGGCGCGGGGGCCGGCGCGTCCCGTGCGAGGGAGCGGACGTGGGCGACGAGCACCTCGAGCGCCGCATCGGTGAACTTGTCGCCGAAGGCGGGCATGCCGGGCGGCTTGCCCATCCGGATCACGCTCTTGATCTGGTCGTTGCGCAGGTTGTGCATGACGCGGGCATCGGTGAGGTCGCGGGCGGCGGGCACCTCGGGCACCCCCCGGCCGTCCTCACCGTGGCAGCGCGCGCAGTGGCGCCGAAACAGGACGGATCCGTCGAGCGGCCGCTCGGGACCCGAGGGATCCGTACAGGCGCCGGCGGCGACCAGGCACGCGAGCGCAAGGGGAAGGCGAGGCGCGAGGGAGCGCACGCGCAACATCTAGCACGAACCGGCCCACCGGACCGCGCGCGCCGGCCGACGACGACGGGTCCGCCGAGGGCTCAGCGCGAAGACGGCAGCAGGGCCAGCCCCGCCGGCCCCGACGCAGGCGGGGGTGTGTCCGCGCCGCCGGCCGGTGGCTCGTTCGGCCCCGGCGAGGCCGGCGCTTCGTTCGGCCCCGGCGAGGCCGGCGGCGGCGCCGCCGGGCCTTCGAGGATCACGTTGCCCGCCCGGTCCACGAGGACGTCGGGCCGCGGGATGTAGCGCCCGTCGGCCGTGAGGATCCCCAGGCGCATCCCGAGGCTGTCGTTGTAGACGTCCACGGCGCGGGCGTACCCGCGGCGGGCGCGGGTGAAGAACACCCCGCTGGTAACCGCGAAGGCCACGGTGGCGACGGCGCTTCCCAAGAGCACCGCCCCCGGCCCCCGCACGTTCGAGAAGTCGAAGCCCTCCCGGGCGGAGGCGGCGGTGGCGGCGACGGTGGCCGCGCCCCCCACGAGTGCAAGGCCCAGGAAGAAGCGCGCGACGAACAGCTCGCGCACCGGCAGCGCCTCGGACGCGAACCGATCCGAGCGCAGGACCGCGTCGAGGGATTGCCAACTGCGCTTGGGCTGCGCCTCGTTCGTGCCCTTCGTGTACCGGATCCCCTGCGGCTCCCGGTGCACGTAGATCGTGTTCTCCTTGAAGGCCTGCTCGCGCATCTCGCGGCCCTCGATTCGTTCCAGCTTCGCGTAGTCCGTGGGCGGAAGCTGCGGCGTGACCATCATGCACCCTTGCGCGAGCACGCCGGCGGCGGCGGCGGCGATCCTTCGGCGCAGGGCGGGCACGGGGCGAGCGTACCGCAACACGATGCAGGCGAACGAGCCGGCCGGCCCGGCCTTACAGGCACGCCCCGGCAACCCGCCGAAGCAGCCGCGCCGGGCGGTCGTCGAACGGCAGGTGGCGCCCCGCCCACGCCGCAAGGGCGCGGGCGCGGGCGAGATCCCCCGGCCGCCCGGACCGAAGCAGGGCCTGGAGGAGGGTGCAGGCGGCGTCGGCGGCCAGCTCGGGCCGGCAACGGGCGAGGCGATCGCGCTCGGCCGCCACGCGCGGCCCCAACAGCTCGGCCGCCGCCTGCGGGCGGTCCCGGCGAAGCAGGCGACGGGCCACCCCGACGGCCTGACCGAGCGTGCGGGGCGCCGCCTCGATCCCCGCGAGCGCCCCGGCCACCCGGCACAGCCCTTCGAGATCCCACCGGTTGTGCTGGACCACGCGCTCGACGGCCGCCCGGGTCTTCGTGCACGGCGAGGCGACGAACGCCTCGTAGATCTCCGGGATCTCGGCACCCGACACGTCCCCCCGGCGCCGCGCCCCCAACAGGTGGGCCTCGAGCACCGAAAGGTTCCGGTGCGCGAGGTCGTAGCGCAGCAGGCGGCGGGCGTGGTCGAGCGCGTCGAGGTGGGGCGTCCACGGCGGCGCCGCAAGCCCCAGCCGCCCACAGCGGGCCGCGAGCAACGGCACGTCGAAGCGGCGGCCGTTGAACGTGACGAGCACGGCGCCCGGCCCCATCGCTCCGGCGAGCGTGTCGCGGACCGCCTCCAGCATGGGCCCCTCCGCCCCTGGATCCCACAGGACGAACAGGTGGGCCCGCGCCGCGGCCTCGTCGCGCACGAGGATCCCCACGACGAAGGCCAGCGCCGCCCCCGTGGTCGAAAACCCGGTCGTCTCCACGTCGAGGTACACGGCCCGCCGCACCGGCTGCGACACCAGCGGCGCAAGGCCCGGCGCCTGCGGGAGGTCGCCCGGCGCCTCCATCACGCGGTGCTCGAACCCGGCCCCGGCGGCGGAAACGCCCCGGACCGGTGGCCCCGCCTCGTACCGCGCCAGGCGCTCGGCGAACGCACTCACGCGGTCCCCCCTGCAGGCAAAAGATCCTCTGCGAGCCGCCGCAGCACGGTCTCGGCGTCCCGCTTGCCGGCCTCGGCGCCGGTGTGGGACGGCCCCGCGCCCACGCAGGCCGGGCAGCCCGCCTCGCACCCGCACCGTGCGACGAGCCGACGGGCGCCGGCGACCACGGCGTCGAACCGCGCGAGGACCCCGTCGGCGAGCCCGGCACCACCCGGCCGCCGGTCGTAGATCAACACGCCCGGCCGGGCGGAGGCGGCGAGGCAGGCGTCCACCTGCGGCGGGCAGGCCGGGTCGAGGGCCGCGGCGCACCCGCCGGCCGCCGGCGCCCCGGCCCCGTCGAGCACCGCCACCCCCAGGTCGCCGGCGTCGCACATGCTGGCGAAGGCGGCCGCGTAGCGCAGGGCGTGGGCGGCACCGAGCACCGCGGCGACCCGGCGCGCCGGATCCGGCAACGCGGCGGCGAGGGCCACGGCGTCGGGAACGGCGAGCGCGGCCGTCGTGTCGAACGACAGATCGGGCACGCGCACCGGACCGTCCCCGATCGTCTCGTGCGTGCGAAAGCGGATCTTCTTGAAGCCCGGCACCACGCGCACGATCTCGACGAAGGCCCCCTCGACGCGGGCGCCGCCCCGCCCGATGCGCGCCGGCGGGCGCGGGCCCAGGAGCCGCACGCGCAGCCGGGTGACGGCCTCGGTGTAGTAGTCGGCCTCGACCCGCCGGACGAACGCCTTGCGCGCCGGCCAGTCGAGGCGCAGGACCTCGTAGGTGACCCCCTCGATGGGGTAGATCGCGCCCTCGTGCAGGTAGAGGGGGGCGTCTTCGTAGTCCACCCGGGCCAGCACGTGGCCGTCCCGCGCGTTCGCAGCCGCCTGTTCGAGCACGACGAAGTCCTCCTCGCACGGCCCGCGCAGGTCCACGGCGTCCGCCGGGAAGCCGCCGCCGACGTGGACGAAGCGGTCGCCGCCCCCGGTCGCCCGTCGCACGAGGCGGCCGCCTCGGACCAGGTGCTCGGCCGCCGCCGCCAGGTCCTCTCGGGCGAGGGCGAGCACGGCCGCGTCGCCCGCCGGATCGAGGGGCGCCTCGTGGGCGGCGCACCGCAGGTGCGGCACGACGACGCGGGGGTTCGCCGGGTCGATCCGCGCCTGCTCCACCCGGCCGGACCACAGCACCTCGGGCGACGCGGCGACGAAGCGATCGCGCGGGTCCGACCCCAGCACGGTGACCACGAGACTGCGGCCCCCGCGGCGCCCGGCCCGTCCCCCGCGCTGGCGCGCCGCCGCCACGCTGCCGGGGTAGCCCGACAGCACCACGGCGTCGAGGGCGCCGATGTCCACCCCGAGTTCGAGCGCCGAGGTGGTGGCCACGACCGCCACCTCGCCGGCCCGCAGGTCCCGCTCCACCTGACGCCGAAGATCCGGCAGGTACCCGCCCCGATAGCCCCGGATCCGCCGGCGCGCGTCGGCCTCGGCCGCCGGGTTCGGGCGGCGCGTCCGGCTGCGGTCGCGGGCCTCGTCTTCCCGCAGGTAGCGGGTGAGCAGCTCGACCCGGCGGCGCGTGCGGCAAAAGACCGCCGTCACGACCCCGGCGCGCCGCAACGCGCCCACCACCCGGCGCGTGGCCTCGACGTGGTTGCGCCGGATCCCGGCGGCGGCGTCCAGAAGCCGCGCCTCCACGATCAGGTGCGTGCGTGGCCCGGCCGGCACCCGGTCGCCCTCGACGCCCACCACCGGCGCCCCCCAAAGCCGCGCCACGTGCTCGACGGGGTTTGCGATCGTGGCCGAGCAGGCGACCAGCCGCGGGGCCGATCCGTAGCGCGCGCACAGCCGCCGCAGCCGGCGCAACACCCACGCCACGTGGCTGCCGAAGATCCCGCGGTAGACGTGGGCCTCGTCGAGGACCACGTGTGACAACCCGGCGAGGAAATCCGCCCATCGTTCGTGGTTGGGGAGGATCGCGCGGTGCAGCATGTCGGGGTTCGTGGCCACCACGTGCGCTCGCCGGCGGGCGGCGCGGCGCTCGTCGGGGGGCGTGTCCCCGTCGTAGGTGGCCGCGCCGCACGCCCCGGGCGCCACGTCGCCCGCGAGGGATCGGAACGCCTCGACCTGGTCGCGCGCCAGCGCCTTCGTGGGAAAGATCCACAGCGCACGCGCACGCGGATCGGCCAGCACCGCCGTGAGCACCGGTGCCTGGTACACGCGCGACTTCCCCGACGCCGTGGGGGTCGCGACGACCACGTGCGCGCCCCGTGCCAGGTGATCGATCGCCCGCGCCTGGTGTTCGTAGGCCCGCGCCTCGCCCCGCCGGGCGAGGGCGGCGATCACGGCGGGATGCAGCCGATCGGGCCAGTCGGCGAAGGCGCCCGCGCGCGCCGGCTCGTCGTGTCGCGCGACCGATTCGAGCGCATCGTCCGAGGTGATCTCCGCGATGGCACGCGCGATGGGATCTTCAGCAAAAACAACGGCTTCTCCCGTGCCGGTAGAAGCAGAGCCGCAGTCGGTTGCCCCTGGAAGGAGGGTCCGGGCACGGGAGAAGCGCGTAGACTCGTCTAGCATCGAACGGCCTTTTTCGCTCGCACTGAACGAGCACGCAGCACCTATCATACGTTCAGTCTTCCTGTCAAACGGCGGTGGCGATCGGAAAAGGAGGGGATCTCGCCCCTACCCTCCGTCTTGCGCATCGGGCGCCCAGGGCTGCACGGGCCGTGCGCGATCGACGCCAGACGACGGCGCACGCGCCGCGGCGAGGCGCTCTCCCCAGGCCGGCCCCAGCCGCGCGATCCCCGCCGCGACCTGGGTCCGGCCCACCCGGCGCGTGATGAACTCCAGGTTGCGCGGGGCATAGAGCCCCACCCGCGCCGGTTCGATCCCGTCGAGCACACCGACCACCGCCCGCATGAGCGCGCCGTGACACACGACGAGCAGCGCCCCGCCGCCTGCGTGCCGGCGAAGCTCCCACAGGGCGCGCGCGGCCACGTCGGCGAGACTCTCGCCGCCCTCGGGCCGGACGTCGAAGGCGTGGAAGCACCGCGCCATGTCGCCCGTGGCTTCGGCGTCGGCGTAGGGGCGGCCCTCGTAGACACCGCAATGTCGCTCGCGCAGGGCCGGTCGCGCCTCGATGGGCACGTCGAACCCGTCGCACAGGATCCGCGCGGTGTCGCGGGCCCGGGCAAGGTCGGAGGTCAGCACCCGGTCGAAGGGGATCTCGCGCAGCAACCCGCGGGCGGCCCGGGCCTGCGCCACGCCGAGCTCGGAAAGCGGTGCGTCGATGTGGCCGGCGAACCGGCGCGCCCGGTTCGCCTCGCTCTGGCCGTGCCGTACGAAGGTCCAGATCGCCATCGCGCGCGGCGAGTCACGGCACGAGCCGCACGTGGTCGATGAGACGCACCGGGCCGTAGAACACCGCCGCCGCCGCGACGGCGGGCGCCGCCACGCGATCGACCGGGGCGAGCGTCTCGGCGTCCACGACGGACACGTAGTCCACCCGGCCGGGTGCCAGCGCCCGCTCGGCGCCGTCGAGCAACGCGGCGACCCGCCGCTCGCCCGCCTCGAAGCGCGCCCGCACCTGCGCGAGGAACCGCGGCAGCGCCCGCGCCTGCACCCGCGCCTCGGGGGAGAGCCGCGCGTTGCGGCTCGAAAGCGCCAGGCCGTCGGGCTCGCGCACGGTCGGCATCGGCACGATGGTCCCCCCGAGGAACAGGTCGCGGTGCATCCGCTGCACGATGGCGAGCTGCTGGAAGTCCTTCTCGCCGAAGAAGGCGAGGTCGGGCCGCACCAGGTTCCACAGCTTGAGCACGACGGTGCACACGCCGCGAAAGTGCCCCGGGCGCGATGCCCCGCACAGGTGGCGATCGAGCCCTTCCACCTCCACGAAGGTGGCGTGGCCCGGGGGGTAGAGCTCGGCCGGGTCGTCCGGACAGAACACCACGTCCACCCCGACCGACCGCGCCTTTTCGAGGTCGCCCGCCTCATCGCGCGGATAGGCGTCGAGATCGTCCGCCCGATCGAACTGGGTGGGATTGACGAAGATGGACAGCACGACCTCCCCGGCCTCGGGTGGGACCCGGCGCCGCGCTTCACGCAACAGCGAAAGGTGGCCCTCGTGCAGGTACCCCATCGTCGGCACGAAGGCGACGCGCCGGTCCGGGGCGAGGGCCGCGCGGTGGGCCGCGAGTTGCTCGGTCGTCCGAAGGACCTTCACCGCGCGAAGGATAGGCCGGCGCGGCGGGCGGTCGAAAGACCGCGGCGGGGTCGGTCCCCGGCGATGCGTCCGTTGCGCAGCGCAAGCGGCACCAGCCCGGTCCGAGCAAGCACCCGGAACACGCAAGGCGAGCGCTCCACCCGGAAAACCGCGGATCCGCCATCCGACTCCACCGATGCACGCGTCGCACAGAGTGGGATAACTGCATACACCAACAATTCCAACACCGCCCCGTGAATTCGGGCACACTAAGACCGTTCGACCGATGGCCGCTCCGCGCGCCGCCTCCCGCCTCCTCCACCGTTCGAGGTCTGCCATACCGTCATGCCTTCGCCCGATGGTCGCGGCCCTCCTGCTCGTCCCCGCGGGCTGCGGCGGCACCGGCGGCGGCACGCAGACGGATACGGGAACGGCCGGGACCGCCACCGCTGCATCGGGAACCGGCGGCAACCAAAACGCTGGCGGGCTTTTGACGTTTACGTACTACGAGCCCGACGCGCTCGACCCGAACCCGGCGCTGGGCCTCGCCGGCGGGCTGCGCACCGGCGGCGTGAACGGTCTGGTGGACTTTTTCGCGGTCTACGCCCTGCAGCTTACGTTCCCCTCGCCCCCCGCCGATCCGGACACAGTGGAGGAAAACGAGATCCCGGTCCCGTTCGACTGGGGTGCTCCGGCCGACTGGGTGGCGGCGGGCAACGCCATGAAGCTCGAAGCGGGGGACCTGTCGGCACTGGCCTGCCTTCTGCGCGTGGACGACGACTACCCGGTGTACGCCGCCGAGAAGAGCGACCTGCTCGATCCCGCCTGCGCCCCCGACCCGGCCGCCTTCGCGCCGCAGACCACCTACGACCTGCTCGTCTATGGCGGCGACGCCTTCGACGACGTCCGCTTCGACGGGGTCGTCGTGACGCCCGAGCACATCGAGGTCGCGGCGCCGGACCTTTCGGTGTTCGACCTGCCGCTGGACAAGACGCAGGACCTTTCGGTGACGTGGACGGCGGGCGCGGGTGACCGCGTCGTGATCCGCGTCTGGGACCAGTACGGCCGCATGGTCACGGCCCACGCAACCGACGACGGCTCGTTTGCGATCCCCGCACAGAACCTCGCCGCCCTGGCCGACGGGCCGGGCTACCTCACCGTGGCCCGCGAGATGGCCGCCACCGTCACGCTCCCCATCGGCCCCCTCGACGTGGTGACGCGGACCGAGATCTGGGGCTACGTCGATCTGTTCGAACGCTGAAGCCGTTGCATTCGGAGGACCCATGAAGCGTCGAACCTTCCTCAAGACCGCGGGCACCGCGGGGCTGGCCGCCTCCGCCGGCACCTTCACGATCCTTCGATCGTCCCGGCGCGCGAAGGCCGCCTGGGGCGCGTGGCCCGACGACAAGGCCGAGGCCCTGATCCCGGAGGAGCGCCGGGCGAAGAAGGTGCTCGAACTGTACTTCTACGGCGGCCTCAACGCCTTCGACGCCTTCTACACGGTGCCCGAGTGGGGGCAAAGCCAAGACCTCTTCTTGTGGGCCTTCGGGGCGAGCACGGTCAACAACCGGTTCGCCAGCTGCGGGTTCGGCGGCAACCTCACCGAGCCCTTCTTCGAGGACGAGGCCGGCACCACCGTGCACCTGGGGCCGTGGCTCGCCCCCTTGCGCCAGCGCCCCGACATCGTCGATCGCATGCGCATCGTGGTGCAGCGCCACGACCTGCTGCCGCACGAGGGCGCCAACCCCGTGGCGCTGACCGGGCAGCGGCTGGGGTCGCCGCGCCTGGCCGGCATCGGCACCTCGATCCAGCGCTACTTCGCCGAGCGCCCGGGGGGCCTGCGGCCGGTGCCCTATGCCTACGTGCTCTATCCGGGCTCGGAGTTTCCCACGGACAACGTGCGCGCAGCCTCGGCCGTGGGGCTCCACCCGGGCAGCGCCCGGGCGCTGAGCCTGACGGTGGAGGCGGGCTCGGTGATCACGAACCTCCTTGCGCGCAGCACCGTGGGCGACGCGGACCGCGAGCGATTCGACCGCGCCGTGGACCACTACCTTACGGCCTACGCCAATCGGTTCCGGCGACTTGGCAAAGGCAAGGCCGCGCGCTCCGCCGCACGCTCGGATCTCGAGTTCGCCCACTTCGCGCGCAAGGGAGCGAACGAGCTGCAGTCGCTGCTGTCGAGCGACCTGTTCTCCCCGATCTCCGGCAGCGCATGCGGCACGAACACCACCTCCATGCCGGCCATGCAGGCGAGGATGGCGGCCAGCCTCCTGACCCGGCCGGACAACGGCGCGCGCTACGTGCACTGGATCGACGCCGGACTGACCCCCCATCCCTCGGCGGGCTACGACACCCACGACTCGCACATTACGTACGCATCGCGCAACGTGGCGCACACCTTGCAACAACTCGTGGACATCATCAACGAGCCCGGCGAAAACGACCCGTCCAAGATCGATCTGGACGAGACGATGGTCGTGATCAACACGGAGTTCGGCCGCACCCCCTACCCACAGGGCGGCGGCTCGGGGCTCAACCACTGGCCGCAAGGCTACGTCAACGTGTTCATCGGCGGCCCGATCCGCGAGCGGGGCATCTACGGCTCCATCACGCAGGACCAGGGGATGGCCCAATCGTGGATAAGCCCCACGGAAAATCGCATGCTCATCCTGGCGGCGATGGGGATCTATCCCTTCTCCTCCCAGACGTTTGCGGTGGGAGACGTCGGCGGAGGTGTGTCGAACGAGCTCGAGGCCGCCAAGCGGCTCAAGGAGGTCTACCTGGGGATCACGGACTAGAAAGCGACGAACGGCCATGACGACGCACGCGATGTTCTCCACGGTCGCCGCCCCTGCGGCGGCGCTTTGCCTCGCGCTCGGGCTCGCTGCCTGCGGCGACGACGGATCGGCCACGGGCGGTACGGGGACGGGGGTGGACACGGACGCCACGACCACCGCGGCGGGCACCGACAGCGGCGAGCCGTCACCGCCCGAGACGGGCGAGGAATTGTGCGACGCGGGTCACGAGGCCTGGGTCAAGCGGGCGATCCCCCTGCTGCAGGGCCGCAAGCCGGCGAGCATCCGCGAGGTTCGGTTGCTCGTGTCGATGATCGAGCAGATCGAGGCCCAGGGCGGGGACGGGCGCGCCGTGGTCGCGGCGGGGCTCGCGGACGGAGCACTGTACCGCGAACGCTGGGCCACGTTCTTCTTCGACGCCCTGCGGGTCAACCGCATCGACGAGCGCCGCAACGTGGGTTGCTACGACACCCTGACGGCGGCGGCCGATTCGCCGGATCTCGCTGCCTTCGTGCGGGACAACGATCCTGCGAGCGACTTCGGCGCCGACTGGACGATGGCAGATCTCGTCCGCAGCGCCCTGCGCCTCGACGATCTGTCCCCCCTGTACCGCGCCGACCTGTTCGCCCGCATGGCCCGCCCCTTGAACGGCGCGAACGTCACCATCGAAGAGCTCGAGATCATGCGCCGCGGCAACTACGGGGAGACCTTCGACGCGGCCTATCTCGGACGCAAGGTGGGCTGTCTCGAATGCCACAACAGCGCCGAGTCGGTCACGTGGGATCCCGACCCCGAGAAGAACCGCTTCTGGGCGATCCCCGCCCTGCTCGAAAAGGCCGTCTACGGGGACAACAAGGGCCGCCCCGAGGAGGAGGTCTACGCCGTGTTCCGCTACGCGGGCTTCGCCGACGGCAACACGGGCGCGGCCCCCTGGGGCATCTTCTCGGCCTGCGGCCGCTTCGACACGGGCCACGGGGGGGACGTCCTGGGCGATCCCGCCTACCTGGCCGGCCCGCTGCCCGCGGGCGCCCACGTCTACGACCTCGATCCGAAGCTCAAGGCCGGCTTCGACGCCCTGGCCTCGAACGGCCTCGAGACCGATGCGAACCTCGAAGTAACCGATCCGAACGTCGCCCTGGCCTACCTGGTGGCGATGAACGTGGCGAACCAGGTGTGGCAGGAGGCCATGGGCCACCCCCTGACGGTCGCCCACCACTTCCCGCGCAACGAGGCCCAGCGCACGATCCTGGAGTCGCTGGCGAACACCTTCGCCGGAAACCGCTACTCGCTGCGCAGTCTGCTGTCGGCCATCGTCCTGCACCCGTACTTCAACCAGGACGCGCCGGACCAGTGCGACGCCAGCACCGCCTACCCGCTGGCGCCGGTGTTCGACCCGTTCAGCATCTCGTCGGCCGACCCGAACGAGCGGGGCAACGGCGTCGGCGACATGGTGCACCGGTACTCCGCGTGGGTGCTCATCGACTCGGCCATGCAGGCCCTGTGGTACGACAGGCCCGAACGCTTCGGCAGCGGACAGTTCGGCGCCCCGATGAACCTGAAGTTTCTGCGCTCGATGGGCGTGTTCCTCAAGGACGCCGATCCCGGCTCGAACGGCGTGAGCTTCGCCAACCTGCTCCACTGGGAGAACCTACTGGCCCGCGCCGACGACCCGCTGCTCGGCGGCGACTGCACGGGCCCCCTGACCGGCCCCTGCGCCTACGACTGGATCGGCGAACTGGTGGCCACGGCCGTGGCAACCCCGGGGGCCACGGTGCGCGATCTCGCGGTGGCGATCAAAGATCGCCTGATCACCGAGCCGACGATCGCCGGGTCGGCCGAGGAGGACGCCCTCGAGGCGGCCATGCTCCTGACCGACGGCGCCCTCGACGCGCTCGTGTCCGACGTGGGCGCCTCGGACGCCGAGATCGCGGCCCGGAGCCTGGCCGGCGTGCTGCTCAACACCCCGCAGTTCCTGCTCGCCGGCGTCCCGAGCCGCGACCAGGACCCGGACGCCGACCCGATCCTGGTGGTGCCCGGCACCGACACCAAGAGCCTGTGCGAGGCCCTCGCCCCACAGGTGCTCGGCGCGGGCTGGAGCTACACCTGCGACGACGCCGGCGTCACAGTCACGAAGAACTGACGCCGCGGCACGCGCCCACTGCCTGCATCCCACCGGGTCGCCATACGGCCCGCGTCAGCAGGGCGGCATGCCGATCTGGCAGCGATAGTCCCGCACGACGTCGTACACGGGGTACGACGCACCGCCGGGATCCACCCAGGCGAAGTCGTCCCAGTTGGGATCCTGCAAGAGGAACGGCAGCACGGTCACGATGCGGTCGTCCGCCAGGAACACGCGCTCGTAGGCGTTCTTCATCCACGCGGCCACCTTGGCACGGTCGCCGGGGCCGCCCTTGCCCATGTCCACCGTCCAGCCGGTCTCGGTGACCACGACGGGCAGGTCGATCCCGAGGGCGTCGAGTTCGTGCTCGTAGTAGCGAAGGCCCGTCTCCCCCTTCCAGTCGGGCGCCTCGTAGGACACGAAGAAGCCCCACCCGAGCCCCTCCGCCGGGTACGGATGGCTGGCCCAGGCGTCGAGGAACGAGGGAAAGGCGGGGACCGCCGCCTTCATGGCGGTGATGAACTCCGCCGAGGTGATCCCCGCCTGGAAACCGTCTCCCCCACATTCACAGCTGATCGCACCACCGGGGGCCAGACCAGCGTTCGTGACCCGGATGCGGGGATCGCCCAGCCCGTGCAGGGCCCCGGCCACGTCCTCCAGCATGTGGGCGTACTCCGCCGCGATCTGCTCGTAGCCCATCCAGCCGTCGTTGCCGTCCCCCGGATCGCACGCCCACTCGTAGCACAGGTTCGGTTCGTTGTGGACTTCCACGTAGATCGGCCAGCCGTCGCGCAGGGGAAGGCTCGAGACCACCGCGGCATAGGCCGCCGCGAGTTGCTGGTAGGAAAGGTACGCCCCGTCGTCGGACTGGTTGCGCACGCGCCGGTCCCCCCAGGGCGGGCCGAGGCGCAGGATCGGCACCAGATCGCGTTCGTAGGCCAGGGCCACGGCGTCCTTCCACGCCTGCGGCGCGTCCGTCATGGTGCGGTCGATCCCGGCGAAGGTCAGCCGCACCCCTCCGCCCGGTCCCACCAGATACGCCGCCTTGTCCAGCTTGCCGGCGTCGCCCGGGTCCGACAGCCCGATCCCGAAGACGTTTGCCGGCACCCCTGTACCGCCCGTGTCGCCCCCGCTGCCGGCCGAGCCCGCCCCCGTCGTCCCGCCGCTGCCGCCCCCGGTGGTGGACGTGGACGCGGCCGTGCCACCGCCGGATCCCGTGCCGGACCCGGCGCTCGTGCCGGTGCTGTCGCCACCGCCGCCCGTGGAGGCGCCGGAGCCGGCGGTCAGCCACGGGTCCCCGATCTCCGGCCCCGAGCAAGACGGCACGCACGCCGACAGCACGATCCCCCAACGGGCCGTTCGCGTCCACGGAATCCATCCGGACATGGTCCCGAGGGTACCCGCCCCACGACGGCCCCTGCAAACCGGCCGCGCCCCCACCCGGATCCCTCGTCGTGATCGAGGACGGGGCAGGACACCCGAACGGACACGGCGACGGGCTCGCGCACGGGCACCGGCACGGCCCCGAGCCTTTGGGCCACCCGAAGGCCGGCCACGGCCGCGACCCGGGGCCCGCGCAACCTCCATGGCTCGCGGGTGGGCGCGGCAGCGGCGGTCTTGCGGAGGAATGGGCTCAGCCCCGCCGGCGGACCCCAAGGCTCAGCAACAGCGCCAGGGCCGCGATCCACGGGGCGCCGCGAACGGCCGGGGCCACGGTGCAGCCCTTGGCGCTGGCGCCCGGCGTGGCCGCCACCGGCGGCGGTCCCTCGTCGCCCGCGGCCGGCTCGACGGGCGCTTCGCCCTCGTGCGTGACCGCGGAGGTCGCTTCCGCCTCTGCCGAAGATCCGTCCGAACCGGAAGGTTCCGATGCCTCGGCCGCCGACTCGCCTCGCCGGGCGCGCTCGCGTTCTTCCTTGTGCTTCTTGAAGCGCTCCGGGTAGGGCGGCAGCTCGAAGCCGGCGGGCATCGAGCGGGCGTCGGCGAGCTTCCTCCAGCGGGCGGGGATCTGCCCGCCGGGCGCGGGTTGCTGCACCGTCAGCAGGTACAGCGCCCGGCGGTTGCGCACCTCGTCCACGTTGTCGGCCGTGGGCACCCGCAGGCCGCGCTCGCCCATGCCGGCGTAGTGGATCTCGGCCCAGAACCCATGGTCGTAGAAGTACCTGGCGATGGCGCGCGCCCGGTTCTCGGACAGGCGCTGGTTGTCCTTCGCGCTGCCGACGGTGTCGGTGTACCCCACGATGTAAAGGCGCGGCGTGATCTGCGCGCCGACGGCCTCGTTGACCTTTTGCAAGCCCACCAGCTCGTGCAAGGCCACCGCCAGCGCCTCCTTCACCTTCCACTCCTCGTCGGGCTTGATGTCGTACTTGCCGCTGTCGAAGTGGATCTCCGTGTGGGGGATCTCCACCGACCACGGCACCAGCTTGTACTCCACGAACCCGCCGAAGTCGTTTTCGGCCTTGACGTAGACCATGAACACCTCGGCCGGATCGTCCCAGGTGACCTCGAACACCTCCCCGGTCCCGATCTCCTTCGTGACGAGCCCCTCGGCGATCACGTTCCCGCGCGTGTCGTACACCTTGTACTCGTAGCTCGAAAGCGGCGACGGGGCCCGGTAGCGCACCTTGTGTCCCTCGACGATCTCCGCCCGGTCGCTGAGTACCACCAGGTTGCCCACCTTGCCGGCCTTGCCCACCGGGCGCAGCACGTCGAACTCGAAGGTGGCCGACAAGGTCTCGCCCTCGACGGTCATCTTGTAGTGCGCCTGCTTCGCCCGCTGCCGCCAGGTGATCTTGCGGCGCTGGCCGGCCCTCATCCCGGGCACGCGCTTGCGGATCGTCTGCCCGTCGCCCTCGATGACGACGGTAAACGCATCGAGCGGCTCGTTCGCCACCAACGTCAGGCTGGCGCGGCCGGCGCCGTCGGTCTGGCCGAGATACTCGTAGGCGAGCGGGCCGTCGGCCGCGGCACTCGCGACGGCGGCGGCGAGGACGGGGGGGAGCAGGTGGATCATCGGTCTCCTGGGGGGGCGAAGGGGGACGCAAGCGGCGGATCGTGCCACCCCAGAGGATAGCGAAGCCCCCGGGCCCCTGCTGCGACGGAGGTCGCAGCCCCCCCCCGCCTGCGTCCCGGACGGCCGGGACCACGGGGCGTAACGGCGCGCTACCCCGACGGCCGAGCCGGGCCCCCGCCGCCCAGGGCCGACAGCGCCGCCGCCACCTCCCCGAAGCCCCCGGCCCCCACGGACAGGCCGCCGACCCCGGGCGTTCCGAGCAGCGCACGGAGGTCCGGCCCCGAAACGCCGGGCACGGCCCCCGAGGCGAGCGCCCGTTCGGCAGCGTCGAACAGGGCCGACAGGGCCGCACCGTACGCCTCCCAGAACGCCGCGAACGCCGCGCGGGGCTCGCCGTCGAGCGCGCGCAGCAGGTCGGCCGCCGTCCTTCCTAGGGCCGGGGCGATCGTCTCGGCCCGGCGCCGGCGGAAGGTCTCCGCGTCGATGCCCTCGTGGACCCAGCCCTCCACGGCCGCCCCCCACGCGAACAGGCCGTGCAGCCCGCGGCCCGCCACGCGCAGGCGCCGCCCGAAGGTCGTGTTCCACCGGGCCTCGAGACGGCGCACCTCGGCGGCCGCGGCGCGCACCCCGGCCGGCAACCCGCCCGACGCCCCGGGGGGCCGCACCACGACGAACGAGGCGCCGGCGGCACGCAGCTCGGCCGCGGCCGCTTCCGCCACGTCGGCCGCCTCGCCGGCGCCGAGCCGCACGCGTGCGAGGATCGGGCGGCCCCCCGCCAGGCGCTCGCGCCACCCGGGCGCCGCAGCGGCCCGCGCCGCCACGTCCAGCAGGGGCCCCGGCGCGGCGGCGAACGCCTCGGCCGGGATCCAGCGGGCGTCCACCGTGCGGCCGCTCCAGTGGTCGAGGGGGCGGGACGCGACCACCACGACCGGCTCCGGCACGGCCGGACCACGGCGAAACCGCAGCCCGCCCGGCCCCGGCGGCTCGGGCGGTACGTCCCCCAGATCCACGAGCACCCGTGCGGCGCCCCGTGCCGCCTCGATCCAGCGGGCCGCCGCCACCCACGTGCGGCCCGTGACCTCGAGCACGATCCCTGGGCCGGGCTCGAACACGGCGGCGATCCGGTCGCGCAGGTCCGACACGCCGCGACAGCCAACCGCGCCCGGTCCCCGATTGCAACCGGGGCCCTCAGCCGCGGCCGAACGGGGGCGGACCGAGCACGGGCGGGTCGGACGCGAGGGACGGGGGATGGGCGCAGCGCACGACCGTGTGGATCCCCCCCCGCACGTAGAAGTCCCCCTCCACCACGATGGCCCGCGGTTCGAGCGCGGCCACCAGGTCGTCGAGGATCCGGTTCGTCACCGCCTCGTGGAAGGCCCCCTCGTCCCGAAAGGACCACAGGTAGAGCTTGAGGGACTTGAGCTCCACGCATCGTTCGTCCGGCACGTACCGGATCCGCAGCACGGCGAAGTCCGGCTGGCCGGTACGCGGGCACACGCACGTAAACTCCGGGCAGTCGAACGCGATCCAGTAGTCGCGATCCGGACACGGATTCGGAAAGGTCTCGAGCTCCTTGGACGGGGCGCTGGGCACGGGGCGACGCTAGCAGGCCGGGCGGGGCCCCGGACAGCGTACCGTGCTATCTTCGCCGCCATGTTCGACGCGCCGGCCGCCCCGCGGTGGACGTGGCTCGTGGCCGCGGCGACCGCGGCCTGCGGGCTCGCCGGAGGGGACGAACCGTGCGGCGGGTACTGCGGGCCGGGGACCGTCTGCGCCGACGACCGCTGCGTCCCGGCCCCCCCGGCCCCGCCCCAGGACGAGGCGAAGGCGGGCGGCGACCCGTCGCGCCCGCGGAAGAAGCGGCGGCGGCGACGCAGGCGGCGCGGTGAGACCAAGGCGCCCGCGGGCGGGGGCGAGGCCGCGTTCACGCCCCCCGACGACAGCCACGTCCCCCCCTACCAGGACGACCGCACCCAGGTCATCGACGAGCGCTCGGGCACCGAGCGACTGTCCGACCGCGCCGTCCGCCGCCACATGCGCGGGCTCGAGCCGGCCTTCAACCGCTGCATCGAGCAGGCGGCCCTCGCCAGCGACGAGGACCTCGGCCGCGGCCGGATCGCCTTCGACCTGAACGTCGAGCCCGACGGCAAGGTCTCCGGGGTCTCGGTCCACGCCCCGAAGAACCTGCGCGTCTTCGGGATCGTGCCCTGCCTGCGCCTTGCCGTGTACGAAAGCCGCTTCCCCACCTGGGACGGCCCCCCCATGCGCGTGGAGTACAGCTTCCGGGTGGAGTAGCCCCCCCTTTCCCGGCGGCTCCAAACCTGTTAGAAGCCCGCCGCACGCGGGCGCCCATGCGGCGACTCTAGCTCAGCTGGTTAGAGCGCTGGGTTGTGGTCCCAGAGGTCACGGGTTCGAATCCCGTGAGTCGCCCCGCCCGCGCCCCTTCGGGGGCCGTCCCCGCAGCTCGAGTTGCTCGTAGAGGCGCGGGATCCGGACGCGCGCGTCGGGCAAGGCCCGCCGCAGCGCCCGGGCCGCGGCGGGCTCGGCGTGCACGATGGCCGTCACGCCGGCCGGGCCGCTGGATCGGTGCCAGGCCACCAGGTCCGACTGCCCGGCGTGCGCCGAAAAGCCCCCCACCGTATGGATCGACGCGCGCACCGGCACGTCCTCGCCGAACATCCGCACGGACCGCGCCCCGTCGATGATCCGGCGGGCGGGCGTCCCCATGGCCGCGTACCCCACGAACACGACGGCGCTCTCGCGCCGGGGGAGCTCGCGGCGCAGATGGTGCCGGATCCGCCCACCCGTGCACATCCCCGACCCGGCCAGGACGACGGCCCCGGACGTAAAGCGCGCCAGCGACTTCGACGCCTCGGTATCGCGCGTCATGATGAGGTTCGGGAATCGGAACGGGTCGCCGCCCTCGCACGCCACGGCGCAGGCGTCCTGGTCGAAGTCGTCCGGGTACCGCTCGAAGATCTCCGTGGCCGAGATCGCCATCGGCGAGTCGAGGAATACCCGAAGGCCCCTTGGCAAGCGGCCCTGTTCGAGGCCTTCCCGCAGGAAGTAAAGGATCTCCTGGGCGCGCTCGAGGGCGAACGTCGGGATCAGCACGTTGCCGCGCCGGCGATAGGTGGCCTCGATGACGTCGTAGAGTTCCTCGACGCTGTCCGCGAGCGGGCGATGCTCCCGGTCACCGTAGGTCCCTTCCATCACGACGACGTCGCACGGCGGGCACGGCGTCGGGTCGTGCACGATGGGGCGCCCCGGGGCCCCCAGGTCGCCCGAGAAGACCACGCGCACCGTCTCGTTCCCCTCCGTGAGCGTCGCGTCCACGAACGCCGACCCGAGGATGTGCCCGGCGTCGCGCAGTGTGATCGCGACGCCCGCCGCCGGCTCGAAGGGCACGCCGTACCGTATCTTCGGGCCGAACCGGTCCACGGTGTCGAACACGTCCACCAGGTCGAACAGCGGGAAGACCTCGGCCCCCCCGCGCCGCAGGGCCCGCCGGGTCTCGTACCGGGCATCTTCCGCCAGGATGTGCGCCGCGTCCGCCAAGACCAGGCGCGCCAGGTCGTACGTCGCCCCGGTGGCGTAGATCGTGCCGCGAAAGCCCCTGCGCACGAGTAGCGGCAAACGCCCGCAGTGATCGAGGTGCGCGTGGGTCAGGAGCACGAAGTCGATCTGCGCGGGATCGAACCCGAAGGGCTCCGCGTTCTTCTCTTCGAGCGCCCGACCGCCCTGGTAGAGCCCACAGTCCACCAGGAAGCGCACGCCTCCGACCGTCACGAGGTGGCACGATCCGGTCACCGTCTCGGCGGCGCCGTGGAACGACAGATGCATGGTCGGCGGCAGCCTACCGCATCTGCACCCGCACGATGCGCCCCTCCCCGTGGCGAAGCGCCGCGAGTTGGCCTAGGATCCTCGTCGGGATGCGATCGTGCCCGCCTCACCTCCTCCTCGTCGCCGCACTTGCGCACACAGCCGCCTGCGCCCAGGGTTCCACGGCCGAGGCCTCCACCAGCTTCACCGCGAGCGCCAGCGCCGGCCAGACCACCGGCACTGGCTCGGACACGGGCACCGTCGGCGGGACCGGCACGGGGTCCGGGTCGTCGGGGTCGGGAAGCAGCGGCACCTCGACCGGGGCCGTCACGGGCAGCACCGGACCGGACTCGACCGGGCCCGCCTCCACGGGACCGGCCTCGACGAGCGGGACCACCGGGGGGCTCGTGTGCGATCCGAGCTACGAACCCAACGACAGCGAGGAGCAGGCCGCGGCCCTCGGAATCATCGACGACTGCGACGGCTCGGGCTCGGCCTTCACCTCGGAGCTCGAAGGCGACGGGGACGTGGACTGGTTCACCTACAGTGCCTCCGACGTGTTCGGCTGCGTGGTCGATCCGACGCGCGACGTCATCACACCGGCGCCCGTGCGGTTTTGCAAGTTCATCAACTGCGCGTCGGGCCAGGCCAGCATCGACGGCTGCCCCTCCGGGGCGAGCGCCGCCACGAGCCCGAGCGGCCACCCCGGTTGCTGCAAGTACGGTACGAACCTCAGCAACTTCGACGTGGCCATCGACTGCCCCGGCTCGGACGACAGCGCGCAGGTCCTCATGCGGATCGACTCGGGCCCGGCCGGCGTCTGCACGGCCTACACGATCAACTACCACTTCTGATCGCGCGGGCGCGGGCGCCGATCACCCGCCGAAGGCCTGTGTCCAAAGATGGCCCCACTGGCCGCCCGGATGGTACCCTACTCCGATCTCCTTGAAGTCGGGGTTCATGATGTTGGCGCAGTGGCCGTCGCTTTCCATCCACTGCTGCATCGTGGCCTCCGCGGTGTCGTTGCCGGCGGCGATGTTCTCGCCGGCCGTGAAGAACGAGTAGCCCGCCTTCATCATGCGATCGAACGGTGACTCGCCATCGGGATTTACGTGGTCGAAGAAGTTGCGCTCGGCCATGTCCTTGGAGTGGACCCGCGCGGCGCACCAGAGGTTCGGCTGCATCGCAAGCGGCGCCGTGGGGGCGAAGACCCCGCGGCTGCCACAGTCGGCGCCCTGCATCCGGTGCTGGTTGACGATCTCGACGATCGCCAGTTCGCGGGCCCGCCAGGCCGGGTCCCAGTCCGCCACCGGCTGGCAGTAGGGGATGTCCTCGGGCACGTCGGGCTCGGTCGGCCCGGTCGTGCTCGCAGCCCCGGTCGTGGTCCCCCCGGTGCTCGTCCCCCCCGACCCCGGCGTCCCAGTCGTCGTGCTCGTGCTGGAAGTGGTCGTCGTGGCGGGCCCCGAGCCCCCCGACGTGGTGGGGATATACGGGTCGGTGGCGGCGGCCGTACCGCCGTCGTCGCCCCCACAGGCGGCCGCGAGGACGACGGCCAGGGTCCAGGACGCGGGACGGCGGGGGATCGGGGGGCGGGCGAGCATGGAACCAGGGTACGACGGGCGCCCTCGGCCGCCAAGGGCCTCACCCCCCGGGCGCGGCCCGACGCAGCTTGCGCCGCTCCACCACAGCGAACAGGACCGGGACGGTCACGAGCGTGACGAGCGACAGCACGATCCCACCCAGGGTCGGCAGGGCCATGGGGACCATGAGATCGGCCCCGCGCCCGTGGGAGGTGACGACGGGCAGCAGCGCGATGAGCGTGGTGGCGGTGGTCATGATGCAAGGCCGCACCCGCCGCGAGCCTGCCTCGACGACCCAGTCTACGAGCTGGCGCGCGTCCGCGGGGCGACCTGCGCGGAAGCGTTGCACCAGGTACGTCGCCACGACGACGCCGTTGTCCGTGGCGACGCCGAACAGCGCCAGGAAGCCGGTCCACACCGCGACCGTCATGCGGACCGGGCCGACCGAGAACACGTGCCGCAGGTTGGCGCCGAAGGCCTCGAAATCCAAAAAGCCCGGTTGCCCGTAGGCCCACAGCAGCAAGAACCCGCCCGCCGCCGCGAGGGCCGCCCCGGAGAACACGATGAGCGCCACCGGTACGCTGCCGAACTGCAGGTACAGGAGCACGAAGATCACCGACAGGGCCAGCGGCACGAGCACGGCGAGCCGTGCGGCGGCGCGGACCTGGTTCTCGTAGGTGCCGGCGAGGCGATAGCTGACCCCGGCCGGCACCTTCAGGCGGCCTTCTTCGACGGCCCGCTCGATGGCGTCGCGGGCCGCCTCGGCCGCCTCCACCTCCCCCACCCCCTTGGCCGGGTCGAAGGTCACGTACCCGGTCAGGAAGGTGTCCTCCGACCGCACGAACTGCGGGCCGCGCACGTACCGGATCTCGGCGACCTGGGACAGCGGGATCTGCTCCCCCATCTTGCCCGGAAGGAGCACCCGTGCCAGCGCCTCCACGCTGTCGCGGTCCTCCCGCATGTAGCGCACGCGGATCGGATAGCGCTCGCGCCCCTCCACGCTGCGGTCGAGCACCCGCCCGCCCACGGCGGTCTGGATCACGTCCTGCACGTCCTCGACCGCGAGCCCGTAGCGCGCGATCTCGGCCCGGTCCAGTTCGATCTCGAGGTACGGCTTGCCGACGATCCGGTCCGCCACGACCGTATTGGATGCGATCTCGGGCACCGTACGCAGCAGGGCCTCGAGATCGATCCCGAACCGCTCCACCGTGGGAAGGTCGGGCCCGCGCACCTTGATCCCCACGGACGAGCGCATCCCCGTCTGCAACATCACGATCCGCGTCTTGATCGGCGCGAGTTTCGGCGACGACGAGAGGCCGGGGATCTTCGAGGCCTTGACGATCTCCTTCCAGATGTCGTCCGGCGTGCGGATGTGGGGGCGCCAGTTGCGAAACGGGCGCCCGTCCGGGTCCTCGATGAGCCGCCCGTGCTCGTCCCGGGGGTACGTCCCCGTGGCCTCGTCGTACCGAAAGCGCCCCACCTGACCGTGGGCCCCGGGGGCGTACTCCGGCGCGTAGTCCACCACGATCTCGAACATGGCGATGGGCGCCGGGTCGAGGGGGCTTTCGGCGCGGCCGAGCTTGCCCACGGCCCGGGTCACCTCCGGGATCGCGGCGATCCGGGCGTCCGCCAGGCGCATCATCTCGAGGGCCGATCCGATGCTGGCGTGGGGGGTCGTCTGGGGCATGACGAGGAAGGACCCCTCGTCGAACGGCGGCAGGAAGTCGTCCGAAAGCCCCGGGAAGACCTCCGCGACGCGCTTCTCCACCGCCACCACGACGGAGGCATCGCGCACGGACGCCGGCAGGACCGCGTCGAGCACGGGCCGCGGCCCGAGCCAGGCAGCGAGCCCGGCGCCCACGAAGACCGCGTTCGCCCCCAGGTACCACCACGGGTGCGCCAGCGCCCCGCGCAACATCCACTTGTAGCCGCGCGCAAAGGCCCAAAGGCCCGCCATCGGCACCGCGAACAGAAGCGCCGTGAAGACGTAGTTGATCGTGAACGTCTCTCCCACACCGAGGGGCTTCCAACCGTCGGCCAGGTACCCCACGACGATCGCCACCGCGACCCCGTGGAGGACCACGTCCGTAAGGCGGGCGACCTTGGCCGGAACGCGGTGTTCCACCGTGCCCCAGAGCCCGAGCAGCGCGAACGCGATCCCGGCGGGCGCCAGCCCCGAACGCACGAGCAGGCCGCCCACGCCGAGCATGGCGACGTCGAAGCCGTCGAACCGCAGCCGGCGCCCGTGCTTCTTGCTGCCGAACAGGAAGATCCCCGCCGACGGAAGCACGACCACGGCGAGCAGGAAGGCCGCCACGAGAGCGAACGTCTTGGTGTACGCCAGGGGCGAGAACAGCTTGCCCTCCGAGCCGGTCAGCCCGAACACCGGCACGAACCCGAGCACGGTGGTGGCCACGGAGGTGCCGACCGCCCCGGCCACCTCGGCCGTGGACAGCACGATGGTGCGGCGTGCGGGCCGGTCCGGCGGCGCCTCGTCGAGGCGTCGCACCATGTTCTCGGTGAACACGATCCCCATGTCCACCATCGTTCCGATGGCGATCGCGATCCCCGACACGGCCATGATGTTCCCGGAGATCCCCCACACCTTCATGAGTCCGAAGGTGGCGAGCACCGATAGCGGCAACAGCAGCGAGATCGCCACGGAGCTTCGCAGGTGCCGCATGAGCACGAGCACCACCGCCACCGTGATGAGGATCTGCTGCACCAGGGCCTCGGACAGGGTGTCGAGGGTCTCGTCGATGAGCGTCGTGCGGTCGTAAAACGGCACGATGGTCACCTTCGCCTTGCGCCCGTCCGGCGCCGTGCGCTCGGGCAGGCCCACGGCGATCTCCTCGATCTTGGCCTTGACCCGGTCGATGACCTCCATGGGGTTGTCGCCGAACCGCACCACCACCACGCCGCCGACCGCCTCGGCCCCGTTCTTGTCGAGGGCGCCGCGGCGAAGCGCCGGGCCGAACGTCACCCGCCCGACGTCCTTGATCCGGATGGGCGTGTGGTCGCGCACGGCCACCACGGCCTCCTCCAGGTCTTCGAGCCGCTCGACGAAGCCGAGGCTGCGCACGATGTACTCGGCGCCGGAGATCTCGACCGTCCGTGCGCCCACGTCGAGGTTGGAGCGTGAGACGGCTCGCGCCACCTGGCCGATCGTCACGCCGTGGGCGCGCAGGGCCTCGGGGTCCACGTCCACCTGGTACTCCCGCACGAAACCGCCCACGGAGGCCACCTCCGACACCCCCTGGACCGCCTGCAGCGCGTACCGGACCTGCCAGTCCTGGATCGACCGCAACTCGTCGAGCCCGAACACGCCCGGCACCGGCCGACCGTGCTCGTCGAGGGGTTCGAGGGTGTACCAGAACACCTGTCCCAGCGCCGTGGCGTCGGGGCCGAGCATGGGGGCGACCCCGGGCGGCAGCGTGCCCTGCGGCAGGCTGCCCAGCTTCTCCAGCACCCGCGTGCGCGACCAGTAGAACGGCACGTCGTCCTCGAACAGGACGTAGATGCTCGAAAAGCCGAACATGGAGGTACTGCGGACGCTCCTGACCCCCGGCATGCCGAGCAGCGCGGTCGTGAGCGGATAGGTGATCTGGTCCTCGACGTCCTGCGGCGATCGGCCCGGCCACTCCGTGAATACAATCTGCTGGTTTTCGCTGATGTCGGGCAGCGCATCGACCGGGACGGGGTCACGCGGGACGGGCAGGGACCACCGAAACGGCAGCACGGACAGGCCGCCGAACACCAACAGCCCCACGAAGATCCACACCACCAGGGCGTGGTCCACCAGCGCCTCGGCGACACGCCCCCAAAAGCGCTCGATCCCGGAAAGGTGGCGAAGGTCCTCGGATTCCATGGCGGTACCTCGCTCGGTCAGTGCTGGTGCGCGGGGGCGGCCGGTGGCGCCTTGGCCGGCGGCGGTTCGAGGCGCACGAGACGCTCCCCCGGCACGATGCGGGCCTCGATGTTGCCGCAGGCGGGCATCTTGGCGCCGAAGTAGGGGTTTGCGACCGGTTCATCCGGCTGAATCCAACGGGCGCCCTTGGCATCGAACGCCATGGGACAACGCACCAGCACCAGCGGTTGGTCCGTGGGGTTGCCGAAGCGCGACAGCAACTCGGTCATGGGCGCGGCCAGCATCTCGAAGGCTCTGCGGACCCCGGCCAGATCCCCGGCCTTGCGCGCCATGCCCAGATGCCCACCGAGCTGCGTGGCGAGGTCCGCAAACGCCTGGCGCGTCGCGGGCGGCCCCGGCAGGTCCGTCTCGGCGAGAGCCGTCGCGAGCCTCTCGGTCGCCGCGCGGGCCCGCTCGAAGTCGTCCGCCGCCAGGGCCGCGGCCACCGCCAGGTATGCCCGCATCAAGGGTGCGAGCGCGCTTCGTGTCGCATCCGTGACCACGAGCGGCGGCGCGTCGTCCCAGGTCCGGTCGTCGGGCAGCGTCATCATGCTGCGACCGCCACGAAGCTGCAGGTCGGCGTCGAGGAAGAAGGCCCCCTTGGTCACCACCCGCTCTCCTTCGGACAGCCCCGCCTCCACCACGTATTCGTCGCCGATCTTGGCGCCGGGCCGTACGACGCGCAGTTCGTACACCCCGGGCTCCCCGGCCCGCTCCACGTAGACCACGGAACGCCGGCCCGTAAACAGTACGGCGCTGGCGGGCACGACCAGGCGACCGCCGGCGGTCTTCTGCTCCACCACCACGGCCGTACCGAACATGCCCGGCCGCAGGCGACGGCCCGGATTGCGCACCTCGACCCGTACGCGCGCGATCCGGCGCCGCGGGTCCACGACCGGATCCACGAACACCACCTTCCCCGTGTAGGTGACATCGAGCCCCTCGGGCTCGAAGTAGACCTCCGCCCCCACGCGCACCCGCGGCAGGTCCTCCTCGTAGGCCTCGAGCTGGACCCACACGACGGACAGATCGGCCACCTCGTACATGGGCGTCGCTTCGGTCACGTAGTCCCCCTGCTCGACGAGCCGCCGCAGCACGGTGCCGGTCACGCGCGAGCGCACGGGGACGTGCTCGGGCACCTTCCCGCCGGCCTCCACCGCGTCGATCACCGACGCATCCACCCCGAGCAGACGCAGCTTCTCGCGCGCGGCCGCGACGGTCGCGTCCGTACCTGCGCCGCCGCCCGCTTCCGCGAGCCGCCGCCCGGTCTCCAGCGCCACGGAGAGATCCCGCAACGCCGCGTAGACCTGCGGGCTGTAGAGGTCCGCCACCACCTGCCCCGCGCGCACGCGCACGCCGGTCTCCTTGACCCGCAGCCGGTCGATCCGCCCGCCGATCCACGGCGTGATCGTGCGCAGGCGGGTCTCGTCCACGTCCACGCGCCCGAGCAGGCGAAGCTGCGCCTGGACGGCCTCGCGCCGCACGGCCGTGGTCTGCACCGCCGCCAGCGCCCGCGCCCGCGGCGAAAGGCGCACCACGAACGGGCCATCCTCCTCGTCGTCGGACGATCCCTGGACGGGGATGAGCTCCATGCCGCAGATTGGGCAGTTTCCCGGCTCCGACATGCGGATCTGTGGGTGCATGGAACACGTGTAGATCGTCGCCGCCTCGCCCTCGCCGCCGCCTGCGTGGTCGTGGTCACTCGCGCCGCCCGCGGTCTCCGAGGACGACGCCGCGGGGCTACAGGCTCGCCCCGCGAAGAAGGCCAGGAGCACGAGGAGGAGCACGGCGGGCGCGCGGCGAAGGGCGGCCAGGCGACCGCCTCCTTCGCGCCGCGGCGACTCGGAGACACCTTCCGCGTCCGGTCCGGATGCGTCCGGCGACACCTCCGCGGCCTTCGGCGCTCGTCCCGGCGCCGCATCGGCCGGCGCAGGCGCGTTCGCGCCGTTCCTCTCGGGCTCGTTCGGGTTCGTCATCGTGTCGGGTCCTTTCGGGGGATCGGGCGGCCGACGAGGGCTTCGAGGTCGGCGTAGGCGCGGGCCAGATCGGCACGGGCCTCCACCGCGTCGCGGGACAGCTCGATGAGGTCTTCTTCGGCGTCCAGCACGTCGGCCAGGGGCAGGGTGCGGGCGGCGTAGGCGGCGCGCGTGGAGAAGAGCGCGGCCTTCGCCTGTGCCACGAGGGTGCGTTCGTACAGGTCCACACGGCGCGCGGCGTCGTCGAGCCGGGCGAGCGCGGCGTCCACGGCCGCCCGGACCGCCTGGACCTCGGATACGCGCCTCGCCTCGTACATGCGGGCGACGGCCCGGGCCTTCTTGACCTCGGCGCCGTAGGAGGGCTGCCACAGGGGGATGTCCACCGTTCCCATGGCGATCACCGCATCCTTGCCGGAGTCGGCGGGGGCCGGGTCCATGCGGGCGGGCCCCGTGATGATCCAGTCCACGCCGAGACCGAAGCTCGGAAGGCGGCGGCCCGCGCGTGCCTTCGCCTCGTGGCGTTCGGCCTCGGCCCGCACGGCCAGGGCCTCCACGCGGGGGTGCCTGGCGGCGTCGGCGTACAGGGCGGCCGGATCCTCGGCCGGCAGGCCGGCGGGCAGGGGCGCCTTCGTGACGGGCAGGTCCGTCGCCCCCTCGAGGCCGAGCGCGCGGGCGAGTTCCGCCACGGCGGCGCGGCGCTGTGCGGCGAGGGCGTCGATCCGGTCCTTCGATCGCAGCGTCCGCGTGGCGAGGCGAGCCAGGTCGGACACGTCGGCCCCGCCCACCTCCACGCGCGCGCGCACCGACGCCTCGAGCGCCTCGAACACGGCCAGACGCCGCCGCTCCACCTCGGTCAGGCGGTCGATGCGCCAGACGGCGACGAAGGCGTAGGTGACGACCCGGGCCACGTCGAGGGCCACCGCCTCGAAGCGGCGCCCCTCGGCCCGGGCCCGCAGCGCCGCCGCCTTGCCCGCCTGGACGAGGCGCGAGGGCCAGGGGAACATCTGCGCCACCCCGATGCGGGCCCGCTGCGGCCCCACCCGGGTCTCGACCGCCCGCACGAACCCGGCGATCGTGAGGCGGGGCTCGGGCAGCCGGCGGGCGACCTTCGGGTCGTAGCTCGCCGCCCGGTAGGCCTCGAAGGCGGCGCGGACCCGGGGGTTGTGGGCGAAGGCGTAGGCCAGGTACGGCGGCAGCGTGCCGTCGAAGTCGGCCGTGGTCGGGGTGTCGCCCGCGCGCTGGCCGTCGCCGGGGGACGCACCGCCCCCGTCCGCCGGCAGGGGCGCGAGCGTGCGCTCGATCCGGTCGAGGTCACGGGCGACCGACCGCTCGACGGCCGTGGTGCACCCACCGGACAGCGCGCCGGCGAGGGCCAGCAGACATGGACGCAGGGTTGTTCGTTGCATCGGTGCTCCAGGGCGCGGGGAACGGGGGAAGGCACGGTCCGGCGGTCCGATGGCGGACCGAGCGGACCACGACGGGCCCCACGCGGCACCGGCGGCCGCGGGGGCGCGTCCCCGTCACAGGAGCCACGAACGATGCTGGACGTAGAGCGGCCGCGACCGGCGTGGGGGCGGACCGCGCGGGCGGACCGGCGGCGCGGCCGGTCCCGGCACGACGAAGATGCGGCCGGCGGCCGGCGGCGCGGCCGCCACGGCCGAACCGGGCGCCGGCTCGAGCGTGCCGGCGGGGGCCGGCGCCGTATCCTTCGCCTCGGCGGCGCAGCACGCCGGGCGCGAGACCTCGTCCTGACTGCCCGCGGCATCGTCGTCGTGGTCGCAGCAGGGGCACGCGGCGCTGCCGCCGTCGGGGCACGGGGCCTGCGTCCAGGGCATCGCGGCCACGAGGGCGAGCACCGCGATCCCACACCCGAGGCGCCGCGACATGCGCGGCAACGCGCGGGCCAGCGCGGCCACGGCGGCCAGCCAGGATCGGAGAGGTTCTCGCACGGGCTGCGACATTTTGCCGCACGTTGGCGGCCGACGCAAACCGGAAGCGGTCGGGGGCGCCCTACGCGCCGCCGGCGAGGGGCCACAGCCAGCCGTGGGCGGCCTCGTACTCCGGTTCGAGCGCCACCCCCAGCCCCAGCACGACCCGGTTGACGTAGTTGAAGTACGCCGTTACCTGCACGATCTCGAACCGCGCCGCGTCGGCCAGGCCCGCTTCGGCGAGGGCGTCGTGCTGCGGGCGGCGGATCGCCCCGGGCGCCACCGTCAAGGCGCGGGCGAACCGGACCGCCGCGTTCCACGGTGCGGGGACCGCCGCGATCGGCGCCGCCTCGCCCGTTCGGCCGAACCCGACCAGCCCTTCCACGGTCGGACGAAATGCAAACGGTGCCTCCGTCCCGGCCGCGGCCAACGCCCGCGACAGGGCGACGGCGTGGTGGATCGTGCAGTACCGGCACGCGTTCGCGGCGGAGACGACCGTGGCGACCATCTCGCAGGCGTACCAGGGCAGCGCCTTGGGCGCCTTGACGACCCGCCGGTACAGGGCAAGGTGCGCCTCGAGGACGGTCGGCGAGACGCCGTGGACCACCAGGACGTTCGCCGGGCGCCCCAGCTCGGGATCGCAGGCGCCGGCGTAGATCCGGGCAAGGCGTCCCGTCGCCTCGTCCGGCGTGATCGACTCGATCCAGCTCATGCGGGGGTTCCCTTCGTGTGGCGGGCCGCCCGGAGTCTACCCCGCCGGGCGGCGCCGGCCCCGCCCCCCGATCCTAGCGCTCGAACCGCACGTGGAAGTGGTGCACGTGGCCGCGCCAGTGCTGGATGATCCCGTGGCGGCGACGCCGCGGGTACTGGAAGATCTCGTCGAGCCGCCGCTCGGACACCCCCTTCTTGCGCGCGTGCTCGTACAGCAGCTTCTGGATCTTGTAGTCCATGAAGATGTACTTGACGCGGCCGGTCGCCAGGAAGGCGTCCACCAGGGCCCAGGTGCGCGCCACGTCCAGGTTCTTGGCGTTTGCGTTGTGGAAGCGCTTGTCGTGGGCGAACTTGCCGCGCAGCACGTAGCCGACGTCCACGTCCCGCCCGTACTGGTGCGAGACGTGGGGCGGGAAGGGGCCGCCGCCCTTCTTGCTGATGTCCCCGATGTGGATCTTGGGACCGCCGGGCATCTTGCGCTGGTAGGCGGCCACGGCCCGCTGGATCGAGCGGATCGTCTCGGCCGTGCCCCAGGCGCCCGCCGGCCACTTGACGGTGTAGCCACGCCCCGGCGGCAGTTGGATCCCGTGCTGGAGCACGCCGGCGTCGTCGAACACGTCGGCGAAACCGGGCACGACGGCGCCCTCGACCCAGACCGAGAGCTTCTGGCCGGCGCGCAGGCGGCTCGGGTCCGAAAGGCGGCCCCGTTGCCAGGCGAGGAGCTGGCGGCGCGTGGTGTCGTAGCGGCGGGCGATGGCACCGAAGGTCTCGCCCGGCTGGACCGTATGCTCGATCTTCTGCCGGGTGCGCGGGGCGATCTCGGGGCAGACCCGGATCGTCTGCCCGACCCGCAGCGCGTCGGGGTTCTTGCGCAGGCTCGGGTTCCAGCGCAGAAGGTCCTTGCGACGCACGCCGTAGCGGCCGGCCACCAGGCCCAGGTGCTCGCCCGGGATCACCGCGTGGTGATAGACCGGCGTGCGGTAGCCGCAAATCTTGGCGTTTTTCACCCGGGCCCGGCCGGCACAGAAGGACAGCGTGGCGCCAGCCCGAAGGCGCTTCGGATCGCCGCGCAGCGAGGGGTTCTGGTCGAGGATCGTCCGTACGGACACGCCGTAGCGCCCCGCGATCTTCGACAGGGTCTCACCGGCGCGGACCTCGTGGACCACCGCCGTGCGGCGCCGGCCACAGCGCTTGCGGCTGGCGCGACCCGCCGCCCGGGCCTTCTTCCGGGCCTTGCAAAGGTCGATGGTCTGCCCCACCCGCAAGCGGTCGGGATGGGCCCGCAGGGCCGGGTCCGAGGCCGTAAGATCGCCCACACGCACGCCCGCCCGCGCCGCGATGCGGCCCAGCGTGTCCCCCTTGCGCACCGTGTACGTGCAGTCGTCCCCCGCCACGGCCGGGCGCACGCCGCCCAGCAGGGCGAGCAGGGCGAGGACGAGCAGGAACGAAGGGCGCGCCATGGCGGTCGGGACCCGGGGGGCCACGTAGCATGCCCGAAGGCACGCCGCCCATGGACGACCCGGCGCACGGCCCGATTCACGCGGCCTTGCGTACGGAGCACCGCCCGGGGACGGAGAGGGCCAGGACCGCCGCGTACGCCGCCGCCGCCGCACCGGGCCCCGTTCGGCGCACAACGCGCAAAGAAAGCTCCCGCGCAAAGACCGCGATCTTGTCGGGCGGCACGGTCTCGCCAGCCACCCCCACCGAGCGCAGGGCGGCACGCACCAGGAATGCGGCCCCCGGCGTCGTCTTCGACACCACGAAGACGATGCGGGCCACGGGCACCGACCCTGGGCCGGACGACCAGCCCGCGTTTTCCGGTAGAGCGCCTGGTACGTCACGCGACATGCCTCCCTCCTTTCCATGCAAACCGCGGTCCGAGGCGCGCAATCAAACGTGACCTGGTGCCGGGGATCGAGTCCCATGGGGGGTGACAGTTCGATCGCCCCCTTCCCGGCGCCAATCGGAAGCGGCTGGCGACCGGCCCTCCACGCCGGCCCTCCGGCGCACGCGACACACCGGTCCACGAGATCGGCAGACCCCCGGGTGCGACGGGGGCCGCCCGGTCGGGTGGTTGCCGCGGATGCCCACGCCCGAACTTCGACGGAGCACGGGTTCGGACCGACCGAGGGCGCCCCCACCGCGGAGACTCCAACCTCAGGTGGGGGCCGTGGCGTACCAACACGCCCCGCAGGCGCTCGCCGACCCGCCGCGAGGGTAGACGGCACGGTTTGCCCGCGCTCGCCGCCCCGCGCGCCAGTCGAAGCCCGGTCCCGCGGCGACGGCTCCGACCCGGGCCACGCAACGGACGCCTCCCAGACCGGCGGGACCACGGGCACGCGGCGTTCAGCGCCGGTTCGGTCCGGGCGTGGGGACGTTCACGGTGGGCCTGGGCGCCGGGGCGGCCGCCCCCGAACCGGCCACGGTCGCGGGCGCCGGCGCCGGGGCCGGAACCACCTCGGCGCCCCCAGCCGGCCGCTCGCCCGCTGGTGCCACCGCCCTCGGGCGCATCAGCGGCTTTCGCCGTTTCCCGGTCCCCTTGCGCGGGGGACGACCGCCCCTGCCTTGCGACGCGCGATCGAGCGCGGCCGGATCCGCCGGTTCGGCGCGCACGGCCAGATAGACGACCGCCCCCACGGCGAGAAGAAACGCCGCGACCAGCAACAGAAGCAGCCTGCGGCCCGACACACCGCGAGCATAGGCCCCCGCAGGCACGCGCCGCAACACGGCGGCGGGTCACCACAGGATCGAGGCGAGCAACACGGCCAAGATCACCGCCACGAGCGCCGGCACGACGAGACTGCGCGGCGATGGCCCCGGGGCCCGTGTATCGTCGGCGATCCGCGTCACCGTGGGCTCGCCCGCGTCCGCGAGCATCCGCGTGACCTCGGCGGTCGGGTGGTGCACACGGTACGTCGGCCCTCCGAACGACACGGTCGCCCCCGGCCGGGCGAGGACCGCGCCCTCGACCGGCTCACCGTCCACGATCGTCCCGTTCTTGCTCCCCAGGTCCTCGACGAGCACCCCGTCGTCCCGTACCTCGACGCGCGCGTGGCGCCGGGAGACGTCCGGGTCGTCGATCCGCAGGTCACAGGCAGGATCGCGCCCCACCACCGCCGGGCCGGCCGGCAAAGATAGGGGTTCGCCTCTTTCCACCGGCACCAGACGGGGCGCGGGGTCTGCGGTCGGCATCGGTTCGGTCATAACACGGTCCTTCCTTCCAGAGGCATGGGAGCGCCGGGGCCCCCGCCGATCGGTCGAAAACGTCCGTCTCGAAAGCAATCGATCCCACCGTCGCGGGCCTGCCGGACGAAACGCACCCCACGACCACAACGCCGGACGAGGACGCGCAGCGTCGCAGCACTCACCGGCACCGGGACCCCCACGGCGCGACAGGCCGGCAGGGGATCGGCTCGGTCGTGCCCCGGCAGCACCACCCGCCGCAGGGGATCGGGCACGGCCCCCTCGAACCCACGACACGGTCCATCCGAGCCCATAACGACGACCTGCGGTCGCTTCCGCCCGTAGGCGATCCACCGCGGGGGCGGTTCGCCGGCGGTCGGCCACAGCCAAAGGCACCCGAGACCGGCGACCGCGAGGGACGGCGGCGCCAGCCCGGGACGGCGGCGCCAGGTGGCGACCACCCACGCAAGCGCCGCCACCGCCACCGCCACGGCGAGCGGAAGGGGGCTTCGTGCGTGAAACAGCCGGGCCAGGTCCAGCAGCAGGGCCGCGCCCCAGGCCGCCGCGTCGAAGGCCGCGGCCCCCACCGGTCCGGGCAGCGCCCCGACGAGCCCGAGGGGCAGGACCCACCCTGCGAACACCGGGATCGCCAGGAGGTTCGTGGCGACGCCCCACAGCGGCGCGTCCCCGAAGTGATGGAAGGAAAGCGGCGCCAGCGCCCACGTGATCCGCCACGTGGTCCGCAGCACCGCCCCGTCCGGCGGCGCCGTCGCGATCGCGAGGGCCGCGGCCATGGAGAGCTGGTACGCCGGGTCGAACACCCAGCCCGGGCGGCAAAGCGCCATCGCCGCGCCCACGGCGGTCACCACACCGACGCGGTGCGGCAGGTGCCCCCGGGCAGCGCAGACGACCGTCACGGCCAGGGTGCCCGCCGCGCGCACGGCCGGCGCCGCCGCACCCGTCACGACCGCAAATGCCACGGCCAGGGGCAGTGCCGCCGCATGGGCCCAGACCGGCCGATGGGCCGGCACGACGCGCAGGAAGACCGCCACCCACATCGCCGACAAGAGGCCCACGTGCAGGCCGCTGACCGCCACCAGGTGCCCGAGCCCGGCGCGCCGCAGGTCGTCCCGCGCAAGGGGCTCGAGCCCGCGCCGCAGCCCGAACACCGCCGCCGCCACGAAGGCGTGCGGTCCGCTCCCCGCCCCCCGCTTCGCGACCCGCTGGCGCAGGGCGGCGACCGGATCCGCCGCCCCACGCGCGCCAGGCTCCCGATAGGCGTATGCGGCCCGCAACAGCGCCAGGCCGCCGGCACGGGCGGCGATGCTCTCGGCCGAAGGGCCGACGCCGGGCAGGAACCGCCCCCGCTCCCGCACGAGGCCCACGGCGCGCACGGCGTCGCCAGCGGCGAGGGGACAGGTCGCAGGTGGCAGGTCCACCACGAACGGCCCCGCGCCGGCGACCGTTCCCAGCACCCGGCAGGTAGGGCCGGGCACCCCCGCCGCCACCGCCTCGATGCGCACCACGCGGGGGCCGACGCCCCGGGGGGCCGGCACCTCGGCCAGGGCCAGCGCCTGCCCCACCAGCAGCCCATGCAGCAGCCCGACGAGCGACAATGCGCGAAAATGCGCCGCGACGGGCGCGAGCACGATGGCGGCCCCGACGACCCCGGCCGCCGCGGCGGCGCCGGGGGCGCCCCCGGCCTGTCGGCCCGCGAGGAATCCGGCCCCCGCCGCGAACACCACGAGTCCGTGGCCGAGCCATGGGGAGCGTCCCGCCACGCCCGTGCAGATCGGCCGCGGCCGCCGAACCGTGCACGCCGAGGATCCTCGCGTGATTTGCCGCCGCGCGCGCATCGTGCGTAGACTCTGCGGGCCGTGTTGCTGACCAAGCTTTGGGCCTCGATTCTCGCGATGTTCGCGGCGGCGTTCCTCGCCGGCATGTACCTCCTTTCGCTCGGACCCGCGGGCGGGTTCACCGACGCCGACCGGACGGCGGTGCGGGCGGCCACGGAGGCCGGGCTGGCCGCGATCCAGGCGGAACTCCAGTCGTCGCCCGTGCAGCGCGCCCCGGCCCTGCTCAACGCCCCCCGGCTGGCCGACGCCATCGACCGCTTCGACCCATCCATCGAGGAAGACAGCCCGAAGTTCGTGCCCCTGGAGCAGATCCTGGCGGACGTGTCCGAGGAGAGCCTGTTGCGCGACTTCCCCAAGATGACCGTGGGGATCGTGGACAAGGAGGGCAAACTGGTCGCCGGCAACGGGCTCGGCAAGGGTCTGCTGGAGCAGGCCGCTCGGGTCGTCGTGGCCCGCGCCCAGACCGACGCCGAGACCCTCGTCTCCGCCACGCTCGGCGGCCGGTTGCACGTGGTGCTCCTGTCTCGCCCGACCGAGGCGGGCTACCGTCTGGTCGCCCTCCAGCCACTGCCCACGGGCGCCGGATCCCTGCTGCGCCGCGTGCTGGGCACCCACCATCCGGCCGCCCTGGTGCGAAATGGGAAGATGGTGGGGGACCTCATCGGCGACCTCCAAGTGGGACCACAGATTGAACGCCTGGCCGTCGAACACGCCCAGGAGGCGCCCGAGGAAGGAGCCAGCCAGGTCTTTCGCGTGGGCGACGGGCTCGATGCGCGGATCGGGGCGGTCGGTCGCGTCCCCGGGCCGGCCGGCCAGGGGAACGACGCCACCTTCCTCGTGGTCCTGTCCCGCGCGACCGCCGCCGCGGGCACCCGCAGCCTGGGAGACGCGCTCGACGAGGCCCTGGCCTCCGGTCGAACGGGCGAGATCGCCTGGCCGGCGATCCTCGCGGTGCTGCTCCTGGGAGTCGGACTGGCCTGGTACCTGCCGCAAATGGAGGTGATCGGCCCCCTCAAGCGGCTTTCGGCCGAACTCGAAGCGATTGCCCAGGGCAGCCAGCACCAGGTGTTCCATGACCGCTACGCCGGGATCGTCGGGCAGGTCGCGCGTGCAGCCGTGCTGGCCCAAGAGGCCCTGCACGCCGCCTACCTCGCCGAACAACAAGCGCAGGAGGAGGGCGGCGAAGAATCCGAACGGGAGCAAAAACGCCCGAAGACACGATCGCGCCGGGCGCTGTCGCGCAGCCACCGCCGCGCTCCCTCGCGAGCGCACAAGGCAATCGGCAGGGACACGGGCAAGAAGAATGCGCCGAAGGTGCCCGACGCCATCGAACTTCCGAAGGACGACGAAGCCGCTGCCTTGCACATGGAGAGCCACACCCACGGAGAGTCCGTGGAGGAAGGCCCCATCGATGCTCCCTCGCTGTTCGATGAGCCGGCGGCCGCGCCTTCCGAGCCGGCCGCCGCGCCGCCGCCGGAACCGCCTCCGGCCGACCCGCGCGAGGCATACTACCGCGAGGTCTTCGAGGAGTTCTTGCAGGTCAAACAGACCTGCGGCGAGCCCACCGACAACGTGACGTACGAAAAGTTCGCCCAGAAGCTGCGCAAGAACACGGAACAACTCCTGGCGCGGCCGGGCGTCAAGGACGTCGAGTTTTCGGTCTACATCAAGGACGGCAAGGCCGCGCTCAAGGCCAAGGTCGTCAAGGGGTAGCGTGACGCTGCGCAAGATCGCCCAGATCGGCGCCCCGGTGTTGCGCACGAAGGCGGCGCCCGTGGACCCGGCGGACCTGGCGAGCACGCGCATGCAGGCCCTCATCGACGACCTCGTCGAGACCATGCGGGACGCCAACGGCGCCGGCCTTGCGGCCCCGCAGATCTTCGAACCGCTCCGGATCGTCGCGGTGGAGGTACACGACAATCCCCGCTACCCCTACAAGCCTTCGATCCCGCTGACGATCCTGGTCAACCCCACGATCGAGCCGGTGGGCGACGAGACGTTCGAGAACTACGAAGGGTGCCTTTCGGTCCCGAACCTGCGCGGCGTCGTGCGCCGCAACGCGCGTATTCGCGTCCGCGCCCTCGATCGACACGGCCACCCGATCGCGTTCGAGGCCGCGGGGGTCACCGCCGGCACCTTCCAGCACGAGGTCGATCACATCGATGGCGTGCTGTTCGTGGACCGCGTGGAGGACACCCGCACCCTGTGCACGTGGGAGGCCTTCCGCCGCCACCACGAGGCGGACTTCCGCCGGCGCGTCGAGTCCCTCGTGGCGCGCTACGGCGACGGCGCACCGAGGCCCCTCGGGGGTTGATCGGGGGCCCGGACGCCGCGACGGCCAACGCGGCGCCGGACCAGCCCCGGTGCTATCGTCCAGGCTGCCCGTGAAGCGCCGCCTCGTCGCGTTCCTCACCTCGCTCACCCTGCACGGCCTCGTGCTCGGGGCGGGGCTGCTGTCGTTCTCGGCCGGGCTGCAGATGCCCGACATCGACATCGAGTTCACAGAGGTCACCCTGCTCGACCCGAACGTCGTACAGGCCAAGGCGCCCCCAACCCCCGAACCCGTGGTCGCGCCACCACCGTCCCAGCCCGAGACGCCCCCCCCGAAGAACGAGGGCGACGAGGCGGCCGAGCCCAAAGCTCCCGAAAAACCCGACCCCCGCAAGACCCTCGGACGCCGCCCGTCGAAGGTGGATCGACTCGGGCCGACGAATGCCACCTTCTACGCCTTCTTGGTCAACCGTCGCATCCGCAAGCTGCCGTTCGCGGACAAGGGCATCGAGGTCATGGCGCCCCTGCCCGATTTCGAATTCCTGGTCCAGGGGGGCGGCTTCCACCCGCTTCGCGACTTCGACTACATGGTCATCGCCTCCCCCGACATTCGCGACGTCACGCAAACGTTCCTGGCGGTCCAATACAACCTGCCGCGCGAGGAGGTCGTCCGCGCCGTCGAGCGCGCCGTCGAGCACACCGGCGAAACCATCACGTGGGAGGAGCGGGACGGGATCACCCTCGGCAACCCCAAACCCGCCGATCCCGACCGACCCGACATCGACCCTCGGTGGATCGTCCTGCTCGACGACCGCGTGGCGGTGTACGTGCGCGAGGAGTTCCTGCCGCACATCCTCACCGGCCCCGAGGGCGCGACGAAGACGTCGGGTAACTTCGTGGCCAACCTGACGCGGATGCGGCGTTTTGCGGCGCGAGAGCCCACGGCGGGCATGCAGGTGGTCATGAAGGACATCCACGCGGCGCTCCGTCGCGTCCGCGGGCTACCGTTTCCGATGCCCGACCACGTCGTCGTCACGGTCGAGGCGTCCCGCGACCCGACCCTGGTGGTGGAAGCGACCTTCCTGTCCCGCGACGACGCCAAGGCCTTCGCCACCTGGTACCGGCGGGATCTCGCGCGCATCCTGGACGAAACCTGGACGATCAAGGCCGTGGCCGGCTGGATCTACCGCCTCCTCGAGCTCGAACGCCGCGGGGCCCGGGTGCGCATCGCGGGCACGTTCACGACGAAACAGGCCGACACCGTGCTCGACATGCTGGCCTCCTTTTCGCGCAAGGTGCTGCACAAGACCCCCGAACAGGCCGAACGCGACCGCAAGGCCCGCGAGACCATGTGGCGGCGCCGACACGAAGGGCGCCTTCCGCCCTCGGCGGCCTTCGAGGCCCCGGCCCACGAACCGGAGCCAACCGAGACGACGGCCGCGGACGCCGGCGCCCCCGCGCGAAAGCCCCCGGCCGACGCGCACGCAACGTCCGCCGAGCGGCCCAAACCCGCCGCCGAAGCTGGCGCAAAGTCGGAGGCCGCCACGCCCTCCCCGGCTCCATCCAAGGCGCCGCCATAGCCCCTCGGATCGCCCAAAACGCCGTTCTTTTCGGCAACATTGACTGCTGGGCCCCCTGGGCGACGAGCCCCGGCGCCGGTGCGGCCCGCCCGCGCGAAAGTTGCGCCCCGGTGCACGGTGATCGAAAATGCAGTTGCGTGTGTGCCGATCCTCGGTCACACGGGTCGAAGGACTTTTCCATGGCCAACGAATCTGCGTTTTCATCGTCCGAAGGGTCCGGTCTCGCGGACATCCAGCGCATCGCGGCGGCGATGGGCGACCACGCCCCGGAGGACTCCATCGAGACGGCACCGGTCGAAGACGGCGCCTTCGTGGTGGCACCGAGCCTGGAATCGGCGCCCGGGGACGCTCCCATCGCCGTCAACCCCGCCCTCCCCGCCGGCAGCCTGCTCGCCCCCCCGGCTTCCCCGCGTCGTGATCGGCGCCCGCTGGTCGCCGCGCTGACGGTGAGCCTGGTGGTGCTGCTGGGCGCCGTGGGGGTGCTCGGGGTCGTCGCGCTCCGCCGCAGCGACGCGGCCCATGCCTCGACCGTGACGCCGGCCACCCCTCGCCTCGCGGCGGCCGTTCCACAGGCCGGGCAGGCCGCGACCGCCACCGCCCCGCGACCTCCGCGCGACGGGATCGCCGCGGGACTCGCGGGTGCCGTGGCGGGGCGCGAGGTCCAGAAGGTTCTCGAGGAGGAGGACGACGAGCCGTTGCTGGTGCTCGAGGACGAACCCGAGGCGGCGACCGCCCCTCGCCGAGCGCGACAACGCCCGATCCACGTCCCGAAGGTCCGGCCGGACGAAGAAGCGCAGTCCCAGGCGACCGAGGAAGACGACGGCGCAGCCGGGGGCGTCGCCGACCCCTTCGCGGGCCTGGCCCCCGGCGATCAGGCAGGGACGCCCGCGGAGACAGCCGCCGCGGACGAGCCCGATCCACGGGCCGCGGCGCCTGCGGCGACGTCCGCCGACGACGACGTGGACGTGGACTGCCTCGTGAACCGCGACCTTCCAAAGTGCGCGGCTTTCCGCGCGTCCGCGAAGAAGCGCGCGGCCGACACCCAACACGTACAGGACGATCTCCCGGAAAAGCTCGCCATGCCGGACGTCCGGACGGCGCTGCGCCCCGTCAAGGCGGCCGCCCGTGCATGCGCCCGCCAGCACGGCGCGTCCCCGGGCACGAAGGTGCGGGTCAAGCTCTCCATCGAGGGGGCCACCGGCCTCGTCCTGTCCGCTGCGCCCCTTGGCGAGCACGCCGACTCTCCTCTCGGCCGCTGCGTGGCCGCAAAGTTCGGCGCGGCGAAATTCCCACGCTTTCGCGCCAAGCGGATGGGGCTGACCTACCCGATCATCCTGTAGGTCGGACGCACTCGACCGGCGGCCGGCGCGCCGCCCCATTCGGTCAACCGACCGACGCCCCGCGTTCTTGCCGTAGCAACGCGAGTGCCTGGTCGGCCGGGCACGGGCGACCGAAGAAATACCCCTGCCCCGCCGAACACCCGAGACGACGCAAGAAGTCCGCCTGCTCCTGCGTCTCGATGCCCTCGGCCACGAGGTCCACGCCAAGCTGCTCCGAGAGGCTCACCATCGTGCGAACCATCGCCACGCTCGAGTCGGTGGGATCCGGACCGAGCCCATCCACGAACGTCTTGTCCACCTTGAGTCCATCCACCGGGAACCTGTGCAGGTAAGACAGGGACGAGTAGCCGGTGCCGAAGTCGTCCACCCAGATCTTGACGCCCAACTCGCGCAGGCTCGTAAGGAGCGCCACGACCTCGTCCATGTTGTCCATCAAGACGCTCTCGGTAAGCTCGATCTTGAGGTTTTCCGGATCGATCTCCGTCTCGTTGAGAACTCGCGCCACGCCGTGTAGGAGGTCCGGGTCGGCCACTTGACGCGCGGACAGGTTCACGCTGACGCCAAGGGCTTTCGCCGCCGGATGGTGATCGACGAACCACCGCAGGGTCTTGGCGGCCTGTCGGATCGCCCACCGCCCGATGGGCAAGATAAGGCCCGTGGCCTCCGCGATGGGAATGAACTCCGCAGGCGAGATGCGCCCCCGCGTGGGACTCTCCCAGCGGATCAACGCCTCGAATCCGGTCAATCGACCGGTCACGAGGGAGACGATGGGTTGGAAGTGCAGATCGAATTCCTCGCGCTCGACGGCTTCCCGCAGGGCCATCTCAAGCCGCATCTTCGTCAGCGCTTCCATGCGCATGTTCGTGCTGAAACTGCGCTTTTTCGTACCGCGCGAGAGTTGCTTGGCTCGCGAAGCTGCGGTGGAGACGTCACTTATCACGTCGTCCACGTGCCGGTAGTTACGTTCGCTGGTCGTGATCCCGACGCTGACGCCGACGTAGACGTGCTCTCCGTCCACGTCCACGGGCTTGCGCGCCACGGCGTCGAATCGGTCGGCAAGGCGCGCCCCCAGGTCGAAGTCCGTCACGTTCTCCACCAACACAGCAAACTTGGCGCCGGCGAACCGCGCGATCATCGTGTCCGCATCGACGCACTCTTCGAAGCGCCGGGCAAGCGCCGCGAGCACGCGATCCCCCGCGTGGTGGCCGATGCTCTCGTTGAAACGGCGCAACCCCTCCACCTCGATGAGAAGCACCACGTAGCCCGCGTCCGGCCAGTCTCGGAGGACCTCGATGGCCCGCGCCAAGCGCTCGTAGAACACCTCGCGACGCGGCAGCCCGGTGAGCGCGTCGAGCCTCGCCTGTGCCCGTACGTGGTCCATGCGCTCGCGCAGTTCCGTCACGTCCGTGAGCGTGCCCACCACCCGCGACGCCGGTCCGTCGTCGGCCATCTCGTGGACCCCACGCACCATGAACCACCGGTAGGTGCCGTCGGCCGTGCGCATGCGGATCTCCAGGTCTCCAAGGGCACCATCCTCCTGTAGGAAACGGTGGATCGATCGCAGGAAGGTCTGTTCATCCTCCGGGTGAACGAGACGCGCCCAGGCATCGAGGTTGGTGGCGTGCTCGAAGTCCCCGATGTCACCAAACAGTTCCATCCAGTGCGGCGACACGCGAAGCTGCTCCGTGGTCGGATCGTACTCCCACCGCGCATGTTCGGCGTTGCGAAGCAACATGGCGAGCCTCGACTGCAGGTCCACGACACGCCGCACGAGGCGCGCGCGCTGTGCTGCATTCGTGATCGCCACGAGCAACGCCGCCGGATCGGGGGCCGGGCCCGGCACGTACGCCGCCGCGCCACAACGATGGGATTCGCGGGCCTGCCGGCCGTGGTCCCCCTCCCCTCCCACGACGACGACCGCGTGCGTGCCGCGCTTCGCCACGGCCGATACGAAGCTCGCATCGGCCACCGAAAGGCGGCCGGAACACCACCGCACGACCACATCCACGTCCCGGGTCGCGTTCTTCTGGTCCACCTGGTCGAGCAGCGCCACGGCCCCAGCCAGTTCGATCGTGGGCCAACCCGTACCCTCTGCGAGGTCCGTGATCCGGTTGCGCGCAGATTGATCCCCACCGACGAGCAGCACCCGCAGCCGCTCGGGGCCCCCGAGGAAGCTCAGGAGATCCCCCGATCGCGCCGTCACGCGCTCATCCTTTCTGCCGCCTGCCGCCTCGGGGGCGGGGCCGCGCCGCACGAACCCCAACAACGTACCCATCCGCGCCACACGCCACCAGGGGCTCTCGAGGCGCGCGATCGCGCGCGCCCATCTCCACCCCGAACGGCCCCCGGCGACGATGCAGGGGGCGCGCGGTCGAGGGAAGGGGAGGTCATTGGCGACGAGATGATAGCAGGCCGGGGCCCGCGGGGCGGATACCCGCCGCCCACGGCCCACCCGCAGCGCGCCGCCCGCCCTCGCTAGTTGCCCTGCAAGAAGGCCTTGAGCGGCTCGGCCCCCATGGACTTGCGCAATTTTCCGAGCGCCTTGGCCTCGATCTGCCGGATCCGTTCGCGCGTGACCGAAAAGTTGCGCCCGACCTCCTCTAGCGTGTGCGCGGACGGCTCCCCGATCCCGAAGCGCATCCGAAGCACCCGCTCTTCACGGGGGCTGAGCGCCGTGGCCAGGATCCGGCGCGTCTGCTCGGACAGATCGTCGGTCGCGAGGGATTCGGCCGGATTGAGGGCTTTTTCGTCCTCGATGAAGTCACCGAGTTTCGCATCGCCGTCGTCCCCGACGGGGGTTTCGAGCGACAGCGGCTCCTTGGCGATCCGGAGGATCTTCTGCACCTTCTCCACCGGGAACTGCATGCGCTCGGCGATCTCCTCGGGCCGCGGCTCCCGGCCGAGTTCCTGCACGAGTTGCCGGCTGGTGCGGATGACCTTGTTGACGCTCTCGACCATGTGGACCGGGATCCGGATGGTGCGGGCCTGATCCGCGATGGCGCGCGTGATCGACTGCCGGATCCACCACGTCGCGTACGTCGAGAACTTGTAGCCGCGCGTGTGATCGAACTTGTCCACCGCCTTCATCAGACCGATGTTCCCCTCCTGGATGAGGTCGAGGAACTGCAACCCGCGGTTGCTGTACTTCTTGGCGATGGACACCACGAGCCGCAGGTTGGCCTCCACCATCTCCTCCTTGGCCTGCTCCCCTTCCCGGCGCGCATGCCGTAGCCGCTTGGCGAGGCTCGCCAGGTCTTCCGGGTCCATCCCAGTCTCCTGCTGGACGCGCCGAAGCCGCTTCGTCGCGAGCTTCATGCGCATCATCACCTCTTGCAGTTCGGCCGGGTGGAGCCCGAGCCGCCGGCACAGCTTGAACTCCTCCTCTTCGGTCAGGCGTACCTGTTGGAACATGGCCCGCAGTTCGTCGAGCCCCACACCGGCCCGCCGCTCGCACTTGCGAAGCTCCGCTTCGGCACGGTCCATCCGCCCGACGATTTCGTCGAAGGCCTTGACCAAGCCGTCGATGGAGCGCTGCGAAAGGCGCATGTCCGCGTAGGCCTGCATGGCGCTTACGTGGTGCCCGGAGAGCTTCTTGAGCGCGCGCAGCAGCGCCTGCGCGGTCATCGTCCCGTCTTCGAGCTTGGCGTCGATCTCCTCGCGCAAGCGGTCGGCCGCACTGTGGTGGCGCTTGGCCTTGTCGAGTTGCTTCGTCATGTTGGCGAAGACGGTCTCGTAGGCGGCCCCGCCTTCATTCGAGTCGTGGTCGCTCGCCTGCGCCACCTCCAACATGTCACGGATCGAAAGATCGTGCCGCCGGAGACGATCGTGCAGGTCGAACAGGTACGGCATGGCCGCCGGACTCGCCAGCGCCAGCGTCGTCATGCGGTTGCGCGCGCTTTCGATCCGCTTGGCGAGCTCGACTTCCCCCTCGCGCGTGAGCAACGACACGGTGCCCATCTTGCGCAGGTACATCCGCACGGGGTCGGTGCTGCGCCTTCGCTCCTCGTCGGGGCTCGGCTCCGGAAGCGGCCGCCGCGTGGCGACCCGGCGCGGTGCCGGTGGCACCGGGTCGGGCGCGGAACGGACCGCCACCCCTTCGGCGGCGAGCCACGCCCGCCACCTGGGAAGATCCCGCGGGTCCACCAGGTGCGCCCCGAGCGCGGCACGGACGTCGGCGGTCGTCACACCACCGCCGGCCTTGCCCTGCGACAACAGTCCTTTTCGTGCCTTCTCGAGTTCGGATGCTGGAGTCTTTCGTGCCATGGACGTTTTTCGGCTCGGTTTCGACGCAGACCGCGGGACGGACTGCGCCCGGTCCCCACCGGCCCCCTTCCGGGGCCGAGACGAGGCGGACGGACGGGATAACACAGCCCCGGTAGGCGGGCAACGCCCCGATTGCGCCGGTCCACCCCCCACGAGGGCCCCCGCCGCGGCCCCGCTCGCCCCTTGTAGGGTACCGCGCCTGCCCCCGGCCCACCTACGTGCCCGTCGAGCGCAGCCCCGCCTCCCCGTCCGCCAGGTCCAGCTCGCTCGCCCGCACCACGCGATTTCGCCCCGATCCCTTCGCCCGGTACAGCGCCCGGTCGGCCCGCTCCAGCAGCATCGCCCCCGAATGCACGTGCGGATCGTCGCTCGCGCTGACCCCCGCCGACA
>JALSIN010000370.1 GCA_026989935.1 Polyangiaceae bacterium
GGGTTGCACCCGCGGGACAACCAGCGGCTCGTCGCCACGCTCCAGCGACTGCGGGATCTGGGCAACTCCGTCCTCGTGGTCGAGCACGACGAGGAGACGATCCGCGCGGCGGACCACGTGGTGGACTTCGGGCCCGGCGCAGGCCGGGCGGGCGGTCGCGTCGTGGCGCAGGGCCCGCCCGAGAAGATCGCGCGCAGCCGCAAGAGCCTGACGGGGGCCTACCTCGCGGGGCGCCGCCGCATCGAGGTGCCCGCCACCCGCCGTGCCGCCCGGGGCACGCTTCGGATCGAGGGGGCGTGCGTGCACAACCTCGCGGGGATCGACGTGGAGATTCCGCTCGGCTGCCTCGTCGCGGTGACCGGGGTCAGCGGAGCGGGGAAGTCGAGCCTCGTGCACGGCGCGCTGCTACCCACCGCGACCGCCCACCTCGCCGGCCGGCCGCGGGCCGTTGGCTGCACGGCGATCCGCGGCATCGAGGCCGTCGAGAAGGTCATCGCCATCGACCAAAAGCCCATCGGGCGGACGCCACGCTCGAACCCTGGCACGTACACGAAGGCCCTCGACGGGATCCGGGCCGTCTTCGCGCAGACGCCCCTGGCGCGGGCGCGAGGCTACAAGCCGGGACGCTTTTCCTTCAACGTACCCGGCGGGCGCTGCGAGGCCTGCGAGGGGGACGGAGTGGTCCGGGTGGAGATGCACTTTTTGGCGGACGTCTACGTCAAGTGTGAGGTGTGCGGTGGTGCGCGGTTCAACGCGCAGACGCTCGAGGTGCGCTACAAGGGCCGCTCCATCGCCGATGTCCTGGCGACCCCCATCGCCGAGTGCCGCGAGTTGTTCGCAAACCACGCCAAGATCGCCCGGATCCTCGACACCCTGCTCGACGTCGGGCTCGGCTACGTCGAACTGGGGCAACCCGCGCCGACCTTGAGCGGCGGGGAGGCGCAGCGGATCAAATTGTCGCGCGAGCTTGCGCGCCGGGCGTCGGGCGCCACGCTGTACGTGCTCGACGAACCGACGACCGGCCTGCACTTCGAGGACGTGCGCCGCCTGCTGGCCGTGCTCGACCGGCTGGTGGCCGCCGGCAACACGGTCGTGGTGATCGAGCACAACCTGGACGTCGTCAAGTGCGCCGACCACGTGATCGACCTCGGGCCCGAAGGCGGCGATGGGGGGGGGCGCGTCGTGGCCGCCGGGACGCCGGAGACGGTCGCGAAGGTCCCCGGCTCCTTCACCGGCCAGCACCTCGCGCGCGCCCTGGCGGCGGGACGGCACCGCGCCGGCCGGTGATCTCGGCCCGGTCCGGCAGGCCGTGGCCGAGCGCCGGTCTTCCGTGCTAGGAACCAACCACCGTGTCGCATACGGCCCTCGCCACCGACGGGCTCTCGGCCCGGCAGACGTACCGCCTGCTGACCAGCCTCGTGGTTCCCCGCCCCATCGCGTGGGTTTCCACGGTCGGCGCGGACGGCGCGCGCAATCTCGCCCCCTTCAGCTACTTCCAGGCGGTGTGCTCTCGGCCGGCCACGGTGATGCTCAGCCTCGGCTGGCGTTCCGACGGCCGCCCCAAGGACACCCTGCGCAACATCCTGGACACGGGCGAGTTCTCGATCTCGCTCGTGGATCCGCCCCTGGCCGACGCGATGCACCGAACGTCGGAGGACCTGCCGCCGGGGACGTCCGAGTGGGACCTGGCGAAGGTCCGTCCCGCCCCCGGTCGGACCGTCGGCGCGCCCCATGTGGCGGATGCCTCGGCCGCCCTCGAGTGCCGGCTGTCCCACGCCCTGCCCATGGGGCGGGGGCGCGGCGGCGGCCCGTCGGTGACCGTGGTGTTCGGGCGCGTAACCTGCGTCCTCGTGCGGTCCGACCTCGTCCTGACGGACGAGGCAGGGCGCCCGGTCGGCGTGGACGCGGCGGGGATCCGGCCCGTCGGGCGCCTGGGCGGGGCCGCCTACACGAGCACGGACGACCGCTTCGACCTGCCGCGCACGCCCGAGGAGGAGGGCGGCGGGGCATGAACGAACGGGCCGAGCCGGGCGCCGTCGCCCCGTCGGCGCGCCACCTGTTCGACGCGCTGCCCGAGCGCGTGTCGATCTACGAGGTAGGACCGCGGGACGGGCTCCAGAACGAGGCCGTCGTGCTGCCCACCGATCGCAAGGTGGAGCTCATCGAGGGGCTCGTCCAGGCCGGGATCCGGCGCGTGGAGATCACCAGCTTCGTAAACCCCCGCTGGATCCCCGCCCTCGCCGACCACATGGAGGTGGCGACCCGGATCCGGCGTGAACCGGGCGTGCGCTACAGCGCCCTCGTCCCGAACATGCGCGGGCTCGACGGCGCCAGCCGGGCCGGCATGGAGGAGATCGCCGTCTTCCTGGCCGCCAGCCAGACCCACAACCGCAAGAACATCAACAAGTCCACCGAGGAGGCGCTCGCCACCTACCGCCGCGTCGTCACCGAGGCGAGGGCCCGGGGCATGGCCGTCCGCGGGTACGTAAGCTGCGTCTACGGTTGCCCCTACGAGGGCCCCGTGCCCGTCGAGTCGGTCGTGGACGTGGCGCGCGCCCTCGTGGACATGGGCGTGTACGAGGTCAGTCTGGGCGACACGATCGGCGTGGGCACGCCGCGGCAGGTGCAGTTCGTGCTGGCACGCCTTCTTGAAGCGGGTCTTGCGCTCGACCAGCTCGCCGTGCACTTCCACGACACCCGGGGCACGGCGCTGGCGAACATCGTGGTCGCCCTCCAGTTCGGGATCCGAACCATCGACAGCGCCATCGGGGGCCTGGGGGGGTGTCCCTACGCGCCCGGCGCCTCGGGCAACGTCGCCACCGAGGACGTGGTGTTCATGTTGCAGGGGATGGGGGTGGACACCGGCGTCGATCTGGACGCGCTCGCCGCCCTGTCGGTGCGGCTTTCGGGGCTGCTCGGCCGGGAGCTGCCGTCGAAGTACCTCAAGGCCCACGTCGGCCACTGCTCCCGCCTGGGCGTGCCGGTGTAGCCGCGGTGCTACCGGGCGGCCTTCTGGCGCAGGATGATGCGCTCGATGGCGGCGCTGACGCCGTCGGCCAGATCCTGGATCGAGCGGGGGTCCACCGGGTGGGTGGTGCCGGAGGCGAAGATGAGGACCGGGACCTTGTCGCGCAGCAGCACCGGCAGCACCAGGACGTTGCCGACGAGCCCGCCGAATGCCTCGGAAAACGCACGATCGACGGGCGTGTCCGGACGCAGCGGGCCGAAGTAGGGGCGCTTCGAGGTGATCACCTTGGAGAAGACCGACGGCTCGGCGGCGGGGATCCGGACGAGGCGCACGGCCTCCAGGTCGAGGTCGTCGCCCCGGCCCTCACGGCCGCGCAGCTCGCCGTGGGCATGCACGAACAGGATGACGCGGCGAAAGCCGGCCCCGAGGAAGTCCAGCACGATGCGCGTGATGTCTTCGCGGGTCTGTGCGGCGACGATCCGCGGCAGGACGCGCCCGAAGGCGGCCGCCGAGAGGGGATCCGGCTCGTCGTCGTTCGCGGGCAGCGGGGGCTCCCACGCCGCGGGCCGCGGGCCCGTGGCTCCGCCGGCCGCCGCGGCTGGCACGGCGGCCCGTTGCCGCGGCGCGGCCGTGGATGCGGCATCCGGCTCGTCCACGCGGGGGGCGGTGGCGTCCTGCGTCGGGCCGACGTGTGGCGTGCCCGCGGTCGGGGGCTGTGGTGCGGGAGAGGCGCCCGGCGAGGACGCGCCGGGGACCTCGGGCGATGCGGGTACGGGGGCCTGGGGCGTGGCGGGGGGTGCGGCCGGCGGCGGCGTACCGGCCCCGGCGGCCGGCCCCGGCGCAGGCGCCGCGGGTGGAGGGCCGTAGCGCTCGGCCAGCGCCGCTCGGATCGTCGAGGCCGGAGCGACGGCGCGGATCACGTAGTGCCCCGTGACCGCGGCGATCTCGTCCACGATGGAGCCGTCCGTGGGGTCCACGAGGGCCACCGTGAGGTTGCCGTCCTCGTCCACGCTGACCGGGTAGGCGCCGAGACGGTGGGCGAGCGCGGGATCGAGCCGATCCGTGATCTCCCGGGGCACCTGGGCAAACAGGTTGGCCGCCACCTCCGGCACGAGGAGCCGGGACTGCAAGAAGGCCGCCAGGGCATCTTCGGCGATGGCGCCCGTCGCGACGAGGGCCTCGACGAGCCCGCAGCCGGCCTGGGCGGCGTGTGCGCGGGCGGTCTCGATCTGGCCGGGGGCGCAGACGCCGGCCCGCGCGAGCATGACGCCGACTTGGCTCGCCACGACGGCATGGTTGCGCCCATTTCGTCCACCGTCAACCGACCGTGGGCCCCAAAGGGGGCCCATCGCCGTGCTATGCAACGGGCGTGTCCCGTCCCGGTCCTGCCGCCTGGGCCCGCCCCCGCGTCTACCTCGACGTCAACGCGGGCCTGCCCCTGTGCGCGGCGGCTCGCACCGCGATGGCCGAGCTCATGGCCGAGGCGCCGGCGAACCCCTCGTCGATCCACGCCGAGGGCCGCGCCGCGCGGGCACGTCTCGAACGGGCGCGCCGTCAGGTCGCCGGCGCCCTCGCCGTCGATCCGCTGGAGGTCGTCTGGACCAGCGGCGGCACCGAATCGAACGTGCTGGCGATCCATGGGGCCCTCGGGGACGGCCCGGCCGACGTCGTCGTCGATCCCCTGTCCCACCCCTCGGTGACCGAGACCCTGCGGCGACTCCAGGCGCGCGGCCGGGTCCGGCTGCACACCCTGCCCGTGGACGACCAGGGGCGCCTCGACCCGGCCGGCGCACGGGCGCTCCTGGCCGCCGTCCGGCCCGCGCTCGTGTCCGTGTGCGTGGCGAGCCACGAGCTGGGCGTGGTCCACGACGTGGCCGCCGTCGCACGGGCCGCGCGCGCCGCCGACCCGACGGTGCGTGTGCACGCCGACGCCGTGCAGGCCCTCGGCAAGATCCCCGTCGATCCGCGGGGCTGGGACGCGGACCTGGTGTCCCTGTCCGCCCACAAGGTTGGCGGACCCGCGGGCGTGGGGGTCCTGCTCGTGCGGCGGCCGATGCGGCTCGAACCACCGTGGGCGGGTGGCGAGCAGGAGCGCGGCCACCGGCCCGGGACCGAGCCGCTGTGGGCCGCGGTGCCCGCTGCCGCCGCCATCGCCGACGCGGTGGCGCGCCAGCCCGCCGCCGCCCGCGCTCTGGCCGAGCGTCACCGCCATCTGCTGCGCCGCATCGCCACGGTGGACGGCGTGCGACCCGTCGGATGCATCGAGCCCTCCACCCACAACACCGTGTTGCTCACCTGTGACGGCGCCGATGGACAGATCCTCGTCATGGCGCTCGACCTGGAGGGGTTCGCCGTCAGCACGGGGGCCGCCTGTTCCGCCGGGCAGGCGCGCCCGGTGGCCGCCCTGCTCGCCACGGGGCACGGCGAGGCCGCGGCGCGGCAGGCCGTGCGCGTGTCGTTTTCCCACGAGACGGACCTTGCGGATCTCGATCGGTTCGTCGAGACCCTCCGTGTCGTGCTGCCCCGCGTGCGGCGGGCCGTGCGGCAGGCGCCCACCGCGGGCGCGCCGGCGATGGAGGCGTCATGAGGATCGTGTGCGCCATGTCCGGCGGCGTGGACTCCTCGGTGGCGGCCGCCCTGCTCGTCGAGGCCGGTCACGAGGTCGTCGGGATCACGATGCGCCTGTACGATGCGTCGGCCCACGGCGAGGCGTCCGCCGGCGGTCGCTGCTGCTCCCCCGCCGAGGTCTACCGGGCCCGCGAGGTGTGTGACCTGCTCGGGATCCCCCACTACGTGGTGGACGAGTCGGAACTGTTCTGGCAGCGCGTCATCGTCCCGTTCGGGCGAGACTACGCGGCCGGCCGCACGCCGAACCCTTGCACCCGCTGCAACCAGCACGTCAAGTTCCCCCCGCTCGTCGCCCGCGCCCGTGCGCTCGGGGCCGAGCGCCTTGCCACGGGCCACTACGCCCGCAAGGTCGGCAACGCCCTGTGCCGGGCGGCGGATCCCCGAAAGGACCAATCCTACTTTCTGTTCTCGATGGGGCGGGCCGCGCTTTCGTTCGTGGAGTTTCCCCTGGGCGGGATGACGAAGGACGAGGTCCGGGCCCGCGCGCGGGCGCTGGGGCTGCCCAGCGCCGACGCCCCCGACAGTCAGGAGCTTTGCTTCGTGTCGTCCGACGGCCACGCGGCCTTCCTCGAACGCCACGCGGCGCGCCTGGGCGTTTCGGGCGAGGCGCTCGCCGAAGGACCCGTCCTGGACCGGGCGGGTCGGGTCGTCGGGACCCACGGGGGGATCCACACCGTCACGGTGGGACAGCGGCGCGGGCTTGCGGTGGCCGGGACGCGCCGGCGCTACGTGCTGTCCATCGTGCCGGAGCAACGCGCCGTGGTGGTGGGCGACGCAAAAGACCTGCAGGTCGCCGGCCTCGAGGTCGGGGAGGTGTGCGACCTCGGCCTGCCCGCCGAGCCCTTCTCCGCAAGGGTCCAGGTGCGCCACCGCAGCCGACCCTACGAGGCGGTCGTGGTGCCCGGCGGTCGCCGCGCGCGGGTCCGCTTCCAGGAGCCCGTCTCCGCCGTGGCACCCGGGCAGGCGGCGGTGTTCTACGTGGGCGAACGCGTGGTGGGAGGCGGCTGGATCGACCGGGTGCACCCCGGCGACGCCTCCCCGTGACGGACCGGCCGATCAATCTTCTTCGAAGACGTCGAAGAAGTGCTCGAACTCGTCTTCCTCGACGATCTGCAGCGTGAGATCCTCGAAGGATGCGGGCGGCATGCCGAGCCCACGGGCGACGGCGCACAGGTAGTCGCTCTCCGAGAGATCGAGCTCGCCGTCGGCGTCGGTCACGCTGGCGATGAGCTCGAGCAGGCGGCGCTTCTTGTCGTCGGCCAGTCCGCGAAAGGGCGCCGCCGCCGTCTCGGGGGAGAACTTGGCCGGGTTGAAGCCGCGCAGCCGCGCCTCCACGGCCTCGGGCAGGTCGCGGGTGCCGGCGAGCTTGGCAAGGATCGAACGAATCTTGGAGGTCTCTGCGTCCTCGACGCGCTTGTCCGCGAAAGCGGCGCCGAGCAGGAGGTCGGTCAGTGGTTCGATGTCGATCGGCATGGGGTCCTCGTCGAGAAGCGGCCCCTGGCATACCACGGGCCGGGCGCGGCGGGGACGGACCCATTCGGTTCGGCCGAATTCGGTCGTCCATCGCCGAACAGCCCGGTGATACGATGGCGCCCGTGTCCAGGCTGCCGGACATTCTCCGCGATCTGCCCGACCGACCATCGGGGGCGCCGGAGGTCGTGTCCGCGGCCGTGGCCGAGGAACTCGACGCGCTGTCTCCCCTGGAGATGCGGATCGGCTACACGTTCGCCCGGCCCGCCCTGCTGCGGGTGGCGCTGACGCACCGTTCGTGGGCGCTCGAGCACCCGAAGGCCGGCTGGGCCCACAACGCGGTCCTCGAGTTCCTGGGCGACGCCGTCCTCGACCTGGTGGCCGCCGACCGGATCTGGCGCAAGTTTCCCGAGCTGTCCGAGGGGGCGCTCACGCGCCTTCGGGCCACCATCGTGTCGCGGCCGGCGCTGTCGGAGGCCGCGCGCGGCGTGGGGCTCGGACCGTGGCTCTACCTCGGACGCGGCCTCGAACGCCAGGGTGGGCGCGACCACGACCGCGTCCTCGCCGACGCCGTCGAGGCCGTCTTGGGGGCCGTCTTCCTCGACGCGCGCGAGGCGGGCCGCGATCCGTTGGGGGCGAGCGAGGCGGTCTTCGAGCGTCTCCTGGGCGAGCGCCTGGCCGAGTTGTCGGCCGGGGATGGCTACGATCCGAAGAGCCTGCTGGCGCACGCGGCGCAGACCCGGTTTCGAGTGCCGCCACGGTACGTGGTCGAGGGCGAACGACCCGAGCCGGGGGCGCCCTGGTGGCGGGTCCGTGTGGAAGTGGCGCCCCCCGGCCAGGATGCGCTGGTGCTGGGGACGGGGGTCGGGCGCAGCCAGCGGGTTGCGCAGCGCCGCGCCGCTGCCGCGGCCCTCGAACGCCTCGAGCGCCTCGACGAGCCCGAGGGGGGCGGCGAGGGCGAGCCCGCGTCGAAGGGGCGTCCCGCAGGCCCCTGCGCGTGACCGCACGGGCGTCCGCTAGGAACCCTGCGCGCCCTCCGAACGGGGCGGGCCCTGCGTGGTCGCGAGCCACAGGCCGACGCGCTGCACCGAAAGCAGCCCCCCGACCCGCGCCACGTCCGGAACGCCCGCGTCGTCGCGTTCGAGCGCGGCGAGCTCGCCTTCGAGTCGCGTGACGAGCGGAGCCGCCAGCTCGGCCGCTTCGGGCCCGGCGCCGAGGCGCCGCAGGCGGGCCGCGACCGCCTCCCGCGCACCCGGCAGACGGCCGGTCTCGGCGTCGAATCGTTCGGCGAGCCGCGCCAGGTCCTGCGGGCCGAGGGGGCGAAACGCCGCCCCCGGACCGTCGAGCAGCTCCAGGGCGAGGGCGGTGCGCACCAGGTCCCCCAGGCGCAGGCGCTCGGGCTCGTCCACCCGCGACAACCACACGCCGTCGATCCCGTACCCGTTCGGATCGAAGGTAAGACGTACGAGCAGGGCGGCCTGGGCGAGCCGTCGTGTGGCGACCGCCAGGTCGGGGCGCGATCCGATGGGGCGGGGCAGGCGCTTCTGATCCTGGGCGGGCAACATGGGGACGTGCCCGAGGGCGGCGGCGAGGCTGGCGCCCAGCGGCCGGTCGAGCAGGGAGCCCGGGTGGGTGAGCGACACGCGCCCGCCGCGATGCAAGGCCACCGCGGCGCGCCGCAGCCGATCGAGCGGGCCGTAGCCCACCTGGAAGAAGGGACGAAGGCCCACCGCCGCGACGCGCTCGGCCAGGGCCGCCTCGGGGTCGTCGAGGTCGTCCGCGGCGGCCAGGGCCAGTTCGAACCCCAGTTCGATCGTGGCCCGGGTCTGGTCGAGGGCCAGGCGCTGCAGGATGGGGTCGCCGGGCTCGAAACGCTGGGCCGCGATGAGGTGGTGGACCAGGTACAGGAACTCGCGGGCACGCACGCCGTGCTCGCCCGCTTCGAGGCGCTCGAACACCGCCCGCAGCCGCCCCTCGCCCGCGGGTCGAACGAGCGCGGCGTCGTCCACCGCGTCGGGGTCGGGCACCGCCCGCTCCGTGGCGGGCATCGCCCACACGCGCTCGGGCGCGAGCGGCCGAAGGAGGGTCATCGCGTCCTCCCAGGGCACGAACCCGAGGTCGCAAAGGCGCCCTTGTCGCCATCGCAGCAGGTCCTCCTCCGCGACCGAGGGAAGCAGGGCCTCGATGGACCGCACCAGGCGGGCGCCGTCGCGCAGGGAGTCGTCGTACACCGCCTGGAGGGTCGCGACGGCACGCTCGCCGTCGGGGTTCTTGGGGGCGCCCACCACGAACAGCCCGTCCGGGGTCTCGTACACCAGGTGGTCGCGCAGGGCGTCGAGCGCCCGGAAGCGCCGCTCGTCGTCCTCCGGATCGAGTTCTTCGACCACCAGCCCGGCGTGGAGGGCGAGGCTCCACATTTCGGGGTCCATGCCGTAGACGGTCCGGACCAGGCGGCCGCGCGCGAGCTCGCCCCCCGCCCGGTGCCGGGCGATCTCCGCCAGCCACCGGCGGGCGCGGGGGATCACGACGCGGTCCCGCCGCCAGGCGTCCAGGTCGAGCAGGGCGACGAGCTGTTCGTGGGTCGCGTGGGGCAGCACGAGGTCGAGGCGCCCCTCCGCGTCGAGCCGACGCACGACATCGACGAAGGACTGGGCCGGCAGTGCGCGCACCAGCGCGGGCGCGTCGGCGCGCTCGTCGAGCACCAGCGGATCGCGGGTGACGCGGGCGAGCGCCTCGACGGATACGCTCGACGGCGCCTTCGGCGGAGCGGGTGGCATGGCGGGGAGGGTCTAGCAGACTCGCCCGGTGCTCGCCGTGCCCGTCAGCGACCGTCGCGAATCCGCTCCGCTGGGGCCCGGCACCGTGCCCGGCCGCGCAAGGGGCGGGCGGTGCCGAGGGCTCGGCCACGGGCGCGCGGGGTCGGGCGTGGCCGCTACCATCGCGGTGTGTCCCGCCGCGACCCGATCCTCCGTCGGCTGGTCGGCGACCTGCGCAGCGCCCTCGCGCGGGTCGCGGTGCCTTCGGCGGCGCGCGTGGCGGTCGCCTGGTCGGGCGGCGCGGACTCCGGAGCCGTCCTCGGAGCCGCACGCCTGCTCGCGCGGGCGCGTGGCGGTCCGCCCCTGGCCCTGCACGTCGATCACGGCCTGCGCCCGGAGAGTGCGGCGGAGGCGGACGCTCTCGTCCAGTTCGGCGCGCGGCGGGGTCTGCCCGTGCTCGTCGAGCGCCTCGACCTCGCCACGGGGCCGAACCTGGCCGCTCGCGCCCGGGCCGCCCGGTACGAGGCGCTCTCCCGTATGGCGCGTCGAGGCGGCGCGGCCGTCGTGCTGCTGGGGCACACGGCGACGGATCGTGCGGAAAGCTTCCTGATCGGAGCCTTGCGCAGCGGGGGCGTCGCCGGGCTCGGCGCCATGGCGCCCGTGTTCGAGGTGGATGGTGTGCCCTTCGTACGCCCACTGTTGGGCTGGACCCGTAGCGAGACCGCCGAGGCGGCCGCACTGTTTGCCCGCGACCACGGATTGCCCATCGTCGAGGATCCGACGAACGAGGACCGGCGCCACCTGCGCGTCGCCCTGCGTGCCGACGTGCTCCCCGTTCTGCGCCGCTTCCGTCCCCCGGCCGATCGTGCGCTTGCACGCGCCGCCGAGGCCGCCGCGGACGCCGCCGAGGCCGTGGCCGTGTGGGCCCGCCGCGAACTCGCGGCTCGACGCACGGGGGCGGGGGGGGGCCTTTCCCTGGCCGGGTGGGGTGAGCTGCCACGGGCGGTGCGCGCCGAGGTCCTCCTGGGCTTTCTCGGGGCGCGGAGCCGTGCGCCGGGGGCCTTCGATCCCACGCCGGCCCCACGCCGTCACGGGGCGGTGGGGCCGGTGATCCGCGCCATCGACCGGGCCGCGCTGCGCGGGCGTGCCGGCGCCAGGTTTTCGGTGTTCGGCCGACGGACCGTGTACGTGGTCCGTGCCGGGGGGGGCCTACGCCTCGAACTGGCCGCCGGCGAGGATCCCGGTGCCCAAGGGAACCATTGACCGCTCGGGACCCCGCGGCTATGCTGCCTCTGCGGCTCGCCGGCCGCGCCACGCACCCCATTCGGCCGCGATTTCGCCGTGAGACAGCAAACCAAGACGATTCTCGTGTGGATCGGGCTTTTCGCCGCGGTCTTGTTGCTCGTCAAGTACCTCAACGGCGCGGGCCAGACCGAGCAGGTCAGCTACGCCCGGTTCATGGAGCAGGTGGACCAGGAGTGGCACCGCTTCAAGAACACCACGCTCGAGATCGCCGTGCATCCCACGCACGTGGACATCGAGTACCAGGACGGCGCCAAGACGGTGCACGTGACGGGTCCGGTGACCGACGCGCTCTACGACAAGCTGGCCTCGAAGG
>JALSIN010000371.1 GCA_026989935.1 Polyangiaceae bacterium
CGTGCCGTGGACTACCGTGGCGCCGGCACGGTGGAGTTCCTGTTCGAGGAGACGCCCAACGGCCCGCGGTTCTACTTCCTGGAGATGAACACCCGCCTGCAGGTGGAGCACCCGGTCACCGAGGCCGTCTACGGCCGGGACCTGGTGTGGGACCAGATCTGCGTGGCGGCGGGTCGGCCTTTGGGGATCGAGCAGGCGGACCTCGTCCCCCACGGGCACGCCATCGAGTGCCGGATCTATGCGGAGGACCCGGTGCGGTTCCTGCCGTCCCCCGGGACGATCCATACGGTGGCCTGGCCGCAGGGGCCGGGGATCCGGATCGACGCGGCCGTGGCGTCCGGCAGTGAGGTCTCGCGCCACTACGACCCCATGATCGCCAAGATCGTGGCCTGGGGCGCGGACCGGGACCAGGCGATCCGCCGCATGCGGCGCGCGCTGCGGGAGCTTACCATCCTCGGGATCGCCACGAACGTCGCGTTCCACTTGCGCGTGCTCGACGACCCCGACTTCTGCGCGGGCACCTTCACCACCCGCTTCATCGACGAGCACCCGGCCGTGCTCGCGCCGTCCCTGCCGGCCGCCGACGCCGAGGCCATCGCCGCTGCCGCGGCCGCCACCGCGGTGCGGTGTGCGTCGAACCCGCTGGTCTCGGGGCCGGCCGCCCCGCGCGGCCGCTGGGCGCGGGCGGTGCGCCCGTTCACCGGGAGGTAGGCCCGTCTCCCCCCGCCGGGCGGTGGGGGATCGGCTCCGCCCCGGCCCGGCGGCGACCGGTGGCGCCCCGCTGGCGGTGGAGGGCGATCCGCGCCGATGCCAGCGGCCCCGTTGCAAAGTCGGGCCGCAGGTGGCAGCACTTGCCCCCATGGCCACGGCTCGCACGAAGCGCACCAAGTTCATCTTCGTCACCGGCGGCGTGGTGTCTTCGGTGGGCAAGGGGTTGTGCGCGGCGTCGCTCGGGGCCCTGCTCGAGCAGCGTGGCCTCAACATCGGGTTGCAGAAGCTCGACCCGTACCTGAACGTGGATCCGGGCACGATGAATCCGATCCAGCACGGCGAGGTGTTCGTGACGGACGACGGGGCCGAGACGGATCTCGACCTCGGCCACTACGAGCGCTTCATCTCGCAGCGGATGTCCCGGCGGAGCAACTACACCTCGGGGCAGATCTACGACAGCGTGATCCGCAAGGAGCGCCGGGGCGACTTCCTGGGACAGACCGTGCAGGTGATCCCGCACGTCACGAACGAGATCAAGGCGAAGATCGTCGAGGCCGCGGAAGGGGTCGATTTGCTCATCGTGGAGATCGGCGGGACGCTCGGTGACATCGAGTCCCTGCCGTTCCTCGAAGCGATCCGGCAGCTTCGGCTCGAACGGGGGCGCGACGACACGCTGTTCGTGCACGTGACGTGGTTGCCGTACATCAAGGCGGCGGGGGAACTCAAGACCAAGCCCACGCAGCACTCCGTGATGAAGATGCGCGAGATCGGCCTGCAGCCCGACATCCTGGTCTGTCGCGCCGACCGGCCGGTCCCGCGGGCGACTCGCGAGAAGGTGGCGCTGTTTACGAACGTGCCGCTCGACGCGGTCATCGCCCTGGACGACAAGGACACCATCTACGAGGTGCCGCTTTCGTTGCACGAGTCGGGGCTCGACGACACGGTCTGCGCCCTGATGAACATCTGGAGCCGCGAGCCGACCCTGCACGAGTGGGAGCGGATCGTGGACACGCTGCGCAACCCGTCGCACCGGGTCAAGGTGGCGATGGTGGGCAAGTACGTGGACCTGGCCGAGTCCTACAAGAGTCTGACGGAGGCCCTCGTCCATGGCGGCATCGCGAACCGCGCCGCGGTGGACATCGACTACGTGGACGCCGAGGCGGTCCTCGCCAAGGGGGGCGAAGCGGTGCTTTCGTCCTACGACGCGATCATCGTCCCGGGCGGCTTCGGGGCGCGTGGGACCGAAGGCAAGATCGAGGCGATCCGATACGCGCGCGAGCATCGTGTGCCGTTCCTCGGGATCTGCCTGGGGATGCAGATGGCCGTGTGCGAGTTCGCGCGGCACGTGGCGGGCCTTTCCGGGGCCAACAGCGCCGAGTTCGACGACGGCACGGAGCACCCGGTCATCGACCTGATGGCCGAGCAGTCGGAGGTCGAGGAGAAGGGGGGCACCATGCGGCTGGGGGCGTACGAGTGCGTTCTCGAGCCGGGCACGCTGGCCGCGCGCGTCTACGGGCGCAGCCGGATCTTCGAGCGGCACCGCCACCGCTACGAGTTCAACAACGCCTACCGCGGGCGGCTGACCGAGGCGGGCCTGGTACTGTCGGGCCTTTCGCCCGACGGAACCCTGGTGGAGATCGTCGAACTGCCTCCGGCGAAACACCCGTTCTTCCTCGGTGTGCAGTTCCACCCGGAATTCAAGAGCCGCCCCACGGTGCCGCACCCGTTGTTCGTGGCGTACGTCGCGGCGGCGCTGGCCCGCGCAACGGCCGGGGACGGCGCGGGGCGAGTCGAGGACGGCGGCGAGACATCGTCCCGTTTCGGGGCCCCCGCGTCCTAGATCGGCTCGCGCGTCGAACAGGCGGCGAAAGCCCGGCCGGCGCTCGCCGCCTTCTGCTACGATCCGGGCAGCCGGGCCGGAGTGCGCGGCCACCAGGGAGAAACGATGGCCCTGCACATGCGCCAAGAGCAGCGGATGAGCCAGCAGCTGGTGATGACCCAGCAGCTGCAGCAGGCGATCAAGCTGCTCCAGCTCTCGCGCGTGGAACTGCAAGATCTCGTGCAGGAGGAGATGCTCGAAAACCCGCTGCTCGAAGACGCTCAGGATGGGGCGCCCGAAGGCGACGGCGGCGAGCGGGAGGGGGGCCGGGCCGACGAGACCGAAACGTCCGATGCGGCGGCGGTCGAGACGGTCGCTCCGACCGACGCGGTGGATCAGGCCAAGGACAACTTCGACTGGGAGGCATACCTCGAAAGTCGCAGCTACGCCCCGGCCCTGCCCTCCATGGCCGGGGGCACCGACGAACTGCCGGGAATCGAGGCCACCGTCGCCGGGTCGGAGACCCTGGCCGAGCACCTGCTGTGGCAGGCCAAGATGGGCGACTTCTCCGATGCCGAGCTCGAGATCGCCGAGCACATCGTGCAGGATCTCGACGCCGCGGGGTATCTGCGCACCCGCAGCGTGATGGCGATCGCCCGTGACGTGGGGACGTCCACCCTTCGCGTCGAGCGTGTGCTGCGCAAGATCCAGCAACTCGATCCCCTCGCGGTGGGGAGTCGCTCGCTGGCGGAGGCGCTGTGGGTCCAACTCCATGCGCCGGAACACCCCATCGAAGACCCCCTCGTGTCGGCGATCGTCGCCAAGCACCTGTCGAACCTCGAACGCAGGGCCTACCAGGCCATCGCCCGAGACCTGGGCGAGCCCCTGGAGGAGATCTTCGAGGCCAGTAAGATCATCACCACCCTGGAGCCGCGGCCGGCCCGCGCATACACCCAGGAGGCGCCGCAGTACGTGGTGCCGGACGTCTACATCCAGCAGGTGGGCGACGAGTATGTCGTCACCTTGAACGAGGATGGCCTGCCGCGGCTGCGCGTGAGTAGCTACTACCGTGCCGCGATGTCGGAGGACCCCAAGGCGCGCGAGTACGTCACCGAACGCCTGCGGTCGGCCCGGTGGTTGATCCGCTCGATCGAGGAGCGACAGCGCACGATCTTGAAGGTCACGAAGAGCATCCTCAAGCTGCAGCGGGACTTCTTCGACAAGGGGATCGAGCATCTTCGCCCCATGGTGCTGCGCGACGTGGCCGAGGACATCGAGATGCACGAGTCTACGGTCAGCCGCGTGACCACGAACAAGTACGTGCACACCCCGCGCGGGACCTTCGAACTCAAGTACTTCTTCAACGCCGGGGTCAGCCGCAACGACGGGTCGGACGTGGCCTCGGAGGCCGTGCGCAGCCGCATCAAGGCCATCGTGGCCGCGGAGAACCCGCAAAAACCGCTCAGCGACCAGAAGATCGTGGAGATCTTGCGCAAGGAAGGCATCGAGATCGCCCGCCGCACGGTGGCCAAGTACCGCGAGCAACTCGGGATCTTGTCTAGTTCCAAGCGACGTCGCATGTTCTAGCGCCCATGCACACCCATTTCACCTTCCGCCACATGGAACCCTCCGACGCCGTGCGCAGCTACGCGGAGGATCGCCTGCAGAAGATCCGCCGCTACTTCGCCGACCCGATCAAGACGAGCGCCGTGTTCACCCTCGAACACAAGCAGTTCACGGCGGAGTTCGACATCGTCCTGCGCAACGGCCTGCAGCTACACGCCAGCGAGTCCACCGAGAACATGTACTCGTCCATCGATCTCGCGCTGGCGAAGCTCGAACGGCAGGTGCGCCGCTACAAGTCGCGGCTCAAGGAGCACCGTCCGCGCGCCGACGAGAGCATGCGCGCGAAGGTCGCCGTGATCGAAGAGTCGCTCGCACACGAGCACGAGGCGGAAGAGGTGACCGAGACCGCGCCGCCGCCCGCCTACCGCGTGGTGCGAACGCGCGAGATGCCGGTACGAAGCTTCACGGTGGATGAGGCGATCATGCAGATGAATCTGCTCGACGATCGCTTCATCGTCTTCAACAACGCCGACACCGGCGAGGTGTGCGTTGCCTACCGGCGGGACGATGGCACCTACGGTCTCATCGAAACCGGGGCCCGCCGGGTGCGGCGAGCCGCCGGCGAGTAGAGGACACCATGCGCAGCGAGCGGGTGGTGGACGTCCGGACCCTCTTCGAGGATACGGACGATTACCTCCAGGCTGCGTGCCTTTCCGACTGGGGGGGCCTCGACCGTAAGATCACGCGCCCGCGCGTCCAGAAGGCGGGGCTGGCGCTGGCGGGCTTTACGAAGCACGTCTATGGTGATCGGTTGCAGGTGCTCGGTCTGACGGAGATCGACTACCTCATGTCGCTGGAGTCGGCGGTCGCCCGGGACGTGCTCGAGCGGTATTTCGCCAAGAGGCTGTCCGTCGTGGTCCTCACCCGTGGGCTCGAGCCGCCGGACGTCCTCGTCGAGGTTGCGCGGGGCACGCGTACGCCGCTGTTCCGAACGTCGCTGCTGAGTTCGACCTTCATCCAGCGGGTGACCCGGCGCCTCGAGGCCCTGTTGGCCCCGCGGGCGAGCATCCACGGCGTGCTCGTGGACGTTTTGGGGGTGGGCGTGCTGCTCATCGGGCGAAGCGGGGTCGGCAAGAGCGAGGCGGCCCTGGACCTCGTGCTCAAGGGACACCGTCTGGTGGCTGACGATATCGTGGAGGTGACGGTACGGCCGCCGGACGCCATCTGGGGCGAGGCCACGGAGTTCCATCAGCACCACATGGAGATCCGCGGCATGGGGATCTTGAACATCACCCATCTGTTTGGTGTGGCGGCCTGCCGCGACAACAAGAAGATCGAGGTGGTGGTGGAACTGACCGAAAGCGACGGGGAGGACGTCGATCGGCTCGGGACGGAGGGGCGCGTGTTTCCGATTCTGGGGGTGGACGTGCCGCTGGTGCGGATCCCGCTGCGCCCGGGGCGAAACATCGCGTCTCTCATCGAGGTCGTCGCTCGCAACGAACTGCTCAAGGTGCGGGGGCACGACTCGGCACGCGCCTTCCAGGCGAAGGTGGACGCCCGTGGGGCGGGGACCGAGCGGGTGCCGCCGACCCCGTCCCAGCGGATCCCCCTGTCGGAGGTCGAATGACCGCGCTCGTGGTCGTCACGGGGCAAAGCGGGGCGGGAAAGTCCACCTGTCTGGCCGCCCTCGACGACAGCGGGTACCACTGCGTGGACAATCTCCCGATCCGATTCTTGCCGGAGTTGGCCGATCACTTTCGCCGACAGGGGCGGCCACTGGCCGTGGGGGTGGATGCGCGCGACCCAGAGAGCCTCGCGCGGCTCGAAGACGTGCTTCGGGGATTGTTCGGGGTCGAAGGGGATACCGAGGTCCTGTTCGTGGCGGCGGATCGGCGCGCCATCTTGCGGCGCTTCGCGACGACCCGGCGCCGGCACCCGCTCGGCGACCTGCCGGAAGCGGTGGACCTGGAAAGCCGCCTGTTGGAGCCGGTCCGGCGCATCGCCCACACGGTCCTCGACACGACGGACACCTCCGCACGCACCTTGCGCCAGATCGTGCGGGACCGTTTCGGCGGGGGCGGAACCTTGACCGTGGCCCTTTGGTCGTTCGGGTTTGCCTATGGCATCCTTCCCCATGCGGAGCTCGTGTTCGACGTGCGCTTCCTGCAAAATCCCCACGACGATCCGGCGCTACGGCCGCAAACCGGCCTTCACACGGCGGTGGCCGATTTCGTGCTCGGGCAGGCGGATGCCGGCAAGGTGCTCGATACCACCGAGCAGGTGCTTCGTTTTTGGGCGCCCCGGGTACGGGCGGAGGGGCGCGCGCACCTTACGCTGGCGCTTGGGTGCACGGGTGGGCGGCATCGCTCCGTCGCGCTGGTCGAGGCCCTCGCCGGGCGCCTGCGGTCGCGTCCGGTCGCGGCGGCCGCCGAGATCGCGGTGCGCCACCGAGACCTCGCGAAGGGGGGGCCGTGAGTCGCCGCGTGGGGGTCGTGCTCATCGGCCACGGAAACACTGCGACGGACCTGTTGGCCGCGGCGCGGGGCATCCTTGGAGAAGACGCTCTCGAAGGGGTCGAGGCCCTCGACGCGGGCGTCGGCCGTACGCCGGCCTTCGCCGCTTCCGTGTGCGAGGCCATCGCGGCCGAGGACGAGGGGGCCGGTGTGCTGGTCCTGGTGGACCTCGTCGGCGCGAGCCCGTGCGCGTGTGCCAGCAGCGAGGCGGCGGAGCACGCCATCCGCATCGTGGGGGGACTCAACCTCGCGATGCTCGTCAAGCTGGCGGGGATCGACCGTTCGGCCGTTACGCTCGAAGATCTTGCCGCCGCCTTGCTCGATGCGGGCCACCGGTCGGTCATCGAGCTCGAGTCGCATCCGACGACGGAAAGGACCGGTGTATCGTGAGCGACGCGCCGACTTCGGGAACCATCGAGATCGTCAACGACCTGGGTCTGCATGCCCGCGCTGCGGCGAAGCTCGTGGGGCTCGCAAACAAGTTCGAGTCCGACATCTTCTTGGCGCGGGAGGGCCGGGAAGTCAACGCCAAGTCGATCCTCGGCGTCTTGATGCTCGCCTGTGGCAAGGGCAGCACGGTGGACGTGCGGGCCGAGGGCCCAGACGCGGAGGAGGCTTACGCGGCCGTCGCGAAGCTCATCCAAGAGGGATTCGGCGAGCTGTGATCGCGCGCGGCGCAGACCCGCCGGATGCGTCGCAGTCGCTCGGTCGCCGAGCGTGTCGCGGCATCGCGGCGAGCCCGGGGATCGGCATCGGCCCGGCGTACCTGGTGGACCGGCGGCGCATCCAGGTGCCGCACTACGCCATCGAGCGGGCCGCGGTGCGTGACGAGATCGGGCGCTTTCGGGAGGCCCTGCGGGCGACCCAGGAGCAACTCGAGGCGATCAAGGCGCGCCTGCCCCACGGGGAGCACCGCCAGATCCTAAAAGCACAGCAGATGATGCTGCGGGATCCGGATCTCATGCACGACGTGGAGGGGCGGATCCGCGACCAACTCGTCAACGCCGAATGGGCCATGATCGAGGTTGCGGGGGATGTGGAGCGGACGTTGCGGGAGGCCGCAGACGAGCAGTTTCGTGAGCGTAGCAGCGACGTGGCGCACCTGGCCGACCAGGTCCTGCGCAACCTTCTCGGCGCCGGCGACTGCCGCATCGATCCGCCGGCCGGGGCCATCGTCATCGCGTATGACCTGAGTCCGGCGGATACGGCGGAACTGGCTCGGGCCGATGTGGGTGGGATCGTGACGGAGGTGGGCGGGCGGACCTCGCACAGCGCGATCATGGCGCGCTCGCTGGAGATCCCCGCCGTCGTGGGGGTCGAGGGACTCACGAAGAACGTCCAGACGAGCGACATGGTGGTCGTGGATGGGATCCACGGCTGCGTCGTCGTGCGGCCGGATCCGGTGGAGGTGGCTCGCTGGGAGGAAGCTCGGCGGCGGTACGATGCATTCGAGGATCGGGTACAGCGTGATCACGCGCTGCCGGCCACGACCCTCGATGGCGTGCACGTTACCTTGCGTGCAAACGCGGCGCTCGATGAGGAGGTGGCCTCTGCCGTGTTCCACGGCGCCGAGGGCGTGGGCCTGTATCGCACCGAGTACGTCTTCATGAACCGCAAGGCGCCGCCGTCCGAGGAGGAGCACTATCGCCACGCGAAGGCGATCTTGCGACGGCTTTCGCCCCATCCGGTCACGTTTCGTACGTTCGACCTGGGCGCCGACAAGGTGGCCGGTTACGTGCGGGATGTGCACGGCGGCGAGAACCCGGCCCTCGGCGTGCGTTCGTTGCGGCTGGCGTTGCGTGAACGGGAGATGTTCATCGATCAAATCAAGGGCCTGCTGCGCGCCGCCTTGCACGGCCCCCTGCGGATCATGCTGCCCTTCGTGAGCGGGCGGGAGGAACTGGAGGCTGCGCTGGCCGTGTTCGAGGAAGCCAAGGCCCGGCTTGCAGAAGATGGGATGGCCCACGCCGTGGACGTCCCGGTGGGAATCATGATCGAAATCCCCGCGGCAGCCCTGGCGGCGGATCGATTGGCCCCCCTGGTGGATTTTTTCAGCATTGGAACGAACGATCTCATTCAGTATACGCTCGCCATCGACCGGGAGAACGACGACGTGGGCTACCTGTACGAACCGTTGCACCCGGCGGTCCTCCAGCAGCTTCGGATCGTTCGGGATGCGGCCGATCGCGCGGGGATTCCGGTGAGCCTGTGCGGCGAGATGGCCGCGGATCCGCGGTACACGTGGGTCCTCGTGGGACTGGGGCTACGTGAGCTGTCCATGCACCCTTCGGCGATCCCGGTGGTCAAGAACATCGTCCGCCAATCGTCGTTCGACGAGATGAAGGCGCTCGCCGAGCAGGTCGTGGCGGCGAGCAGCGGCCGCGAGGCCGAGGCCCTCGTGCGCGAGGTCGTTGCCCCCCGGTTTCGCGAGCACCTCGAGCACGGCGGGGCCGATGGGCTCGACTCCGCGTTCGAAAGCGCTCTCGACGCCGATGCGGGTCCCGGGACCAAGACGTGAGAAACATCGCAGTGTGCAAGATCGTGCACGGTTGAGCGCTACGCGTTGCCGATGCACGATCCCGGCCGTTCATCGTGAAGCCGCTCAAGATCATTTCCACCGGCGCGTACGTCCCCGAGCGCGTCGTGACGAACGACGACCTTTCGGAGATCGTCGATACCTCCGACGCGTGGATCCGGGAACGAACCGGGATCCGCGAGCGGCGTATCGCCAGTGACGACGAGTGCACGTCGATCCTGGCGGCGCGCGCACTCGAAGATGCCTGCCGGCATGCCGAACTCGACCCGCAGGACCTCGACGCGATCATCGTTGGTACCTCGACGCCGGACGCCATTTTCCCCTCGACGGCCTGTTGGCTCCAGCGCGAACTCGGGCTTTCCGGGATTCCGGCCTTCGACGTCATGGCGGGATGCTCGGGTTTTTTGTACGCCCTCGAGGTTGCCTCCGGGCTGCTCGCGGGGCAAACAGCGAGGCGCGTCGGTGTCGTGGGCGCCGAGTGTATGAGTCGCGTCGTGGACTGGACCGATCGCCGCACGTGCGTGCTGTTCGGGGATGCCGCTGGGGCTGCAATCATCGAGGCGGGCGACGGATCGTCGGGTGTGCTGTCCTCGAACTGGGGCAGCGATGGAACGCTCGCAGACATCTTGTGCGTCCCGGCGGGTGGAACGCGGGAGCCGGCGACCGAGCAGACCGTGGCGAATCGTCGGCATTTCGTGCACATGGAGGGAAGTCGCGTGTTCATCCACGCGGTCAAGGCCATGAGCCGCAGCGTGCGCAAGGCACTGGACGATGCGGGGCTTTCGGGGGAGGCGGTGGACGTGTTCATCCCCCACCAGGCCAACATCCGCATCATGGAGGCCACGCGCGAGCGCACGGGGATCCCGGCCGACCGCGTGTACTCCGTGTTGGAGCGATACGGGAACATTTCGGCGGCGTCGGTGCCGGTCGCGATCCACGAGGCGCGCCAGGCGGGCGTGTTGCGGGACGGGGCGATCCTGGCGCTTACGGCCTTCGGCACGGGGCTGACCTGGGCCGGGGCCGTGCTCCGGGTCTAGGGAGGACACCCGGGCGGCGCCGGCCCCGCGCGGTACAAAGCGCGTTACCCTGCGTCGGTCCCATGGGGCACTTTCCAGGCCGCGGCCCATACCGGGGGGCGGGGGCGCTCTCGACGCTCCTCGTCGCCTGCTTGGTGTGTCTCCTCGGCCTTGCCGGGGCGGCTCGGGCCGGCAACCCGGACCGGCGCTTTCGGACGATCACGACCGAGCATTTTTACGTGCACTACGCGGCGGGCCAGGAGACGTTCGCGGCGCGCACGGCGACCGCCGCCGAGCGTGCCTACGGAGAGTTGGCGCTCGACTGGGGGCACCCGGTGCGCCAGCGGATCCACGTCGTCGTGACCGACGCCACGGACTTCGCGAACGGGCGGGCCACGGTGATTCCATACCCGCGGGTGGTCCTGCACGTCACCGCACCGGAGTCGATGAGCGTCCTCGACACGTACGACGACTGGATCGACATCCTCGTGACGCACGAACTGGTCCACATCGTGCATCTGGACACGATCCACGGGCTGCCGCGGCTGCTCAACGCGCTGTTCGGATTCGGCGTGCTGGGCAATCTCGTGAGTCCGAACGTCGCGCAACCGAGGTGGTTCGTCGAAGGGGTGGCCACGTACGAGGAGTCGGACAACACCAGCGCCGGACGCGGGCGATCGGCGCTGTTCGAGATGTACCTGCGCATGCCGGTGCTCGAAGGCCGGATGCAGACCATCGACCAGGTGTCGAGCGGCGCGCGCATCTGGCCCCACGGAAGCTCCGTGTACCTCTACGGCCTGCACTTCATGCGCTACATCGCCGAGCGCTACGGGGCCGACAAACTGCGCGAGCTGAGCCACATCTACGGGGGGCAGCCGATGCCGCTGGGGATCAACCGCGCCCTGCGCAAGGTCCTGGGCGTGGATTACCACGTGCTGTGGGCGGATTTTCAGCGTTCCCTCGAACGCCGCTACCGTGCGCAGGCACGGCGGATTCGGGCGCGGGGTTTGCGCGATGGCCGCCGTCTGACGTTCTCGGGACAGACGGTCCGCTATCCGGTCTTCGACCACGACGGCCGGCACGTCTTCTACTTCGCCTCGGACGGTCACCGTCTCGGTGAGATCCGGCGTGTGTCGCTGCGGGGGGCGGCCGTGCGCGAGGGGGTGGGGATCGGTGCACAGGGCAGCAGTGTGGGGGAAGTTCCGGTGCTTCAGGTGCAGGGCTTGACGCGCGTGGCGCGGACACGCGACGGCCTGTTGCTCAGCCGTGTCGC
>JALSIN010000372.1 GCA_026989935.1 Polyangiaceae bacterium
GTCACCTGCCGAAAGAGATCGGCGTCGTCGAGGGCCGGCGAGATGAGCAGGTTCGTGACCTTCGTCAGCAGCCAGGTCACGGGCGAAAGGGCTCGCTCGAGCCAGACGAGTGCGCGCAAAAGCGGCAAGGCCGCCCGGCGGGCGTAGATGCGCCCGAGCGCCTTGGGCGTGATCTCCCCGAACACGAGCAGCAGCACGGTCGTGACGGCGACCGCGATGGGCACGGCATAGTCCGCGTAGCGCCCCCCCGAAAGGTGGCGGATCGCCATGGCGGTGGCGACCGACCCCATCAGGGTGTTCATGAGGTTGTTCCCCACCAAGATCGTGGACAGGACCCGGACCGGATGCTCCACCCACTCGCGCATGATCTTGGCCGACGATCCGCCTTCGTCCACGATCCGGCGGGCCAGGCGCGGGTCGAGGGCCGTCAACGCCGTCTCGCTGCCGGAGAAGAACATGCTCCCGGCCAGGCAAAACGCCATGGTTATCACCCCGAGGGTGTCCGCGTCGTTCATCGCTGGTTCCGTGAGAGTTTCACGCTAGCCGCGTTGCCGCAACCGCTCCGCCGCGAGAAACCGCGCGAGGGCCTTCGTGCGGCGCCGGAGGCTCTCCAAGCTGGAGAACTCGCGCGGGTTGTGAAAGTAGCGCCCCCACGGGCCGAGCCCGTCGATCACCGGGACGCCTTCGGCGGCGAGGAGGTTGGCGTCGGAGCCGCCCCCTTGCAGCGGGGCCTCGCCGGTGCCGAGCCCCACGGCCGCCGCGCAGGCCTCGTAGTCCCGGCGCAACGCCTGGGTGCGCTCGGTGGCCTCCATCGGCGGCCGGGTCACCCCCCCGCCCACGCGCACGCGCGCGGTGCGGACGCGCTCGGGCACCGCGCGGCCGGCGAACGGGTCGTCGGCGAGCGCCTGCATCTTTGCTTCGACCGCGCGGGCCTCGTCGAGCGAGGTAAAGCGCGCGTCCACGACGCAGCGTGCGTGATCGGGCACGGTGTTCTTGGCGGTGCCGCCCTCGATGAGGCCGACGTTGAGCGTGGTGCCGCGCTCGTAGTTCGTCCAGGACTCGATCACGGGCACCAGCAAGGATAGCGCCAGGATCGCACTTACGCCCTTTTCGTGCTCGTTGCCCGCGTGGGCCGACACGCCCTCGACCTCCACGAAGAAGCTGCCACCGCCCTTGCGCCGCGTGATGATGCGGTCGCCGTCCCGGCCGCCCTCGAACACCAGGGCGCGGGTGGTGTGGGCCGCAAGGCGACGCAGGAGCGGCGCACTCGACGGCGACCCCACCTCCTCGTCCGTGTTGCACACGAAACGCACCGCCAGGGTTTCGAGCAGGTCGGGCACGACGGTCCGCGCGGCCCGCAGACCGAACAGGATGCACGACAGGCCCGACTTCATGTCGAGGGTGCCGGGCCCAAACACACGGTCGGCCTCGTCCCCTTCGCCCCGCCGCATGTGCAAGAAGCCCATGGCGCGCGGAAACACCGTGTCCACGTGTCCCACGAGCGCGAGGGCCGGACGGTCCCCCGCGGCCGCCGGGGAGGCATGGACGCGGTGGTCCGCAAAGCGCCCCTGCGGGTCCGGCACCCGTTCGGTCCGAAGGCCGACCTCCGCCGCCAGCTCGTCCACGAGGGCGGCCGCGCGTTCGACGTCCTCGCGCGCGTGGGTGTGGCTCGGCGTCTCGACCAGGCGCTCGAAGAACGGCAGTTGTCGCGCCTCGAACGCCGCATCCACGGCGTCGTCGAGGGCGCGCCCCATCTCGGCCGGCACGCCGCTCACGCGCCGCCTCCGCCGGTGATGGCGGTCCCGCGGGCGCCGGGCGCGTCGAGTTCGGCGGCGAGGACGCCCGCCCGCGCACCGCACACGTGCACCGTGCCCACGCCCCGTTCGATGGCCCGCAGGGCCCCCTGCACCTTCGGGATCATGCCGCCGGCGATGGTGCCGTCCGCGATGGCGGCCTGGGCCTCGTGGGGCGCAACGGTCCGCATACGACTGTCCGGGTCGTCCACGTCGCGCAGGATACCGGGCACGTCGGACAACAAGAACAGATGATCGGCCTCGACGGCGGCGGCCAACTCGCACGCCACCGTGTCCGCGTTGATGTTGTAGACGGGGCAAGCGTCCCGGGACGGCGGCGGCGGGACTTCCACGCCCAGGGGGTTGACCACCGGGACGAAGCCCCCGGCCCACAGGTGCTCGACGAGCCCCGTCTCCACGCGCAGGACCCGCCCGACGAGGCCGTAGTCCACGGGTTCGTCCCGGCCGGGCACGTGGATCGGGGGACGGCGGTCGGCCACGACGGTGGGGCCGCTGACCCCGCTGATCCCGACGGCCGGGATCCCGCGGGCGAGGGCCGCGGCCACGACCGCCACGGACACCTCCCCCGCGAGCACGCGCACGACCACCCCGAGCGTGGCCTCGTCGGTCACCCGCCGCCCCGCCACCTTGTGCGGGACGAGACCCAGCGCCCGCTGCAGGCACCCGGCCTGGGGGCCGCCGCCGTGGCACAGCAGCACCCGCACCCCGCGGCTCACCAGGGCGGCCACGTCCTCCAGGACGGCGCCCAGTTGCGCCGGGTCGGCGACCACCTCGCCCCCGAACTTGACGACCAGGACCTCGGGGCGCGCGTGCGCCGAGCCTTCGCCGGACGCGCTCATGGCCACAGGGCGGGCGCGTCGATCCCCTCGTGTTCGGGCCGCCCGAGCATCAGGTTCATGGACTGCACGGCCTGGCCCGCGCCGCCCTTGACGAGGTTGTCGAGGGCCGTGGTCACGACCACCTGCCGCTTGCCCGACACGGGGTCCACCGCGCCGACGGTCCAGGAGAGCTCGGCGTACATGCTGCCCTTGACCGCCACGACCTCGGCCTGCACGGCCCCGCCGCCGAGCACCCGCACGAACCGCGACCCCTCGTAGTAGGAGGCGACCCACTGGGCGATGGTGTCGGCGTCCACGGCGGGGTCCACCTCGAACAGGCTGTTGGCGAGGATCCCGCGGGGCAAGGGGGCCGACACCGGCACGAACTGGAGCGAGAACGCCGGCTCGTGCCCACCGCGGCGGGCGGCGTCGGCGACCGCCTGCTCGATCTCCGGGGTGTGCTGGTGGGCGAGGGGCTTGTAGATCTTGAGGTTCTGCGCCCGGATCGGATGGTGGGTCGCGGGCTTGGGGTACGCCCCGCTGCCCGACGACCCGGTCGCCGCCACCGTGTGGACCGGCCCGCGCAGCGCACCCCGGTGCGCGAAGGGCAAAAGTCCCAGGGCGATCGTCGTGGCGAAGCAGCCGGGCGAGGCCACGCGGGTGGCCTCGGCGATGCGGTCGCGGTTGAGTTCGCAAAGGCCGTAGACGAAGGTCCCCAGCAGCTCCGGGTGCGGGTGCGGCTGGCCGTAGAAGCGCTCGTAGGCCGCCGCGTCGCGCAGGCGGAAGTCGCCGGACAGGTCGATGATCCGGCAGCCGGCGTCGAGCAGGTCCGGCACCACCGTCGCGCTGACCTTGTGCGGCAGCGCGAGGAACACCACGTCGGCCTCGGCCGCGGCGGCGGCCGGCGGCACGTCCTCGAACCGCAGCCCGGTCGGCGGCAGGTTGCGGTGGACCGCCTCGAGGGGCTGCCCCACGTGGTCGATGCTCGTGACGCGGACGACGCGGACGGCGGGGTGCGGGACCAGCAGGCGGATGAGTTCCGCGCCGCCGTAGCCGGTGCCGCCCACGATGGCGACGGGGGTCGGGGAGGGAGGCATGGGGCCGGAAGCTTGTACGCGAGCCGTCGCCGAGTAAAGGCGGCTGTCCAAAAGGCAGGAGGAAAATCACGACATCCGTGTCATGGGCCGTGGCGTCCACTGGTGCCAATTAGGACGCCTCCGCCATGGACGCCCCCCTACGGGATCCGGGTCATTCCAGGAAGACATTGAAATTACCTGACTTTTTTACAAATCAAGAAGACTGGACCAGCACATGCACGTACAACGGGCGTCGCCGAGAGGCGCTCGACCTTGAACTGCCTGACTTTCTTGACTTGCACGACCTTTTTCTTCGATTGACTTGCCGGAACCTTTGCTTTCCTTCGCCTTCTCCTTTCAACTTGGCCTGCAACTTCCCTTGATCTGACGAACTTCGGGGCCTTTTGCGCGATACGGGATGCCGCAGCGCAACCGGGTCGGTGCTCACCATCACAGCTTGAACGACCTTCGTACCGGGACGGCTTGGTCAGCCGTCCCGGTTTTCTTTTGTTGGGCCCCTAGGTGTCCTCGTCGTCCGAGCCGAAATGACCGAGCAGATGCCCCAGGTCCATGCGAAAGCTCAGGGTCATCCCCTCGTCTTGGCGCGGACGGCGCGCCTTCTTGCGGCCGTGGCCTCGTGCGCGCCCCTTGCGGGGGCGGTCTTCTCCACGCCCACGCGCCTCCTCGCCCCGGGCCCTGCGGGGCTTGCCGGCACCGCGGCGGGTTTTGCGCGGGCTGCGCGGACTGCGGCGACTGACGGCCACGCGCTCGCGCTTCGGATCGATCGAGACGACGCGGACCCGGACCCGCTCCCCGACCGCGAGGTGCGTGAACGGATCCTCCACGAAGGTGTCGGCGAACTCGCGCACGTGCAGGAGCGCGTCCACGGGCAGGCCCACGTCCACGAAGGCCCCGAACGCCGCCACGTGGGTGACGACCCCTTCGAGTTCCTCCCCGGCGCGCACCTGGTCGAAGGTCCTCGGGGGCGGCTCGAAGTAGACGTCCGCCAGCGCCGGCCGCCCCTGGGCGCGAGGTGAACGCAGCTCGCCCAGCAACCGCGCCAGCGTCTTCGGACCGAGCCGTTCACCGCTGGCGCTCGGGCGCCCGAGGAACGCCTCGGCCACCGCGGCCACGGCGTCCACGCGCTCGGGAACGCCGACCACGTCGGCGAGGGGGAACCCCGCCACGCGAGCCATCTCGGCCACGAGGCCGTACCACTCGGGGTGCACGAACGTCCGGTCGAGGGGATGCTCGCCGGATTCGAGCCACAGAAAACCGGCCGCGAGCAGGAACGCGCGCCCCGGAACCCCCGGCACGTCGAGCAGGCCCGCGCGGGTGCGGAACGGGCCGTGGCGCTCACGGTGCGCCACCACGGCTCCCGCCAGCGCGTGGCCGAGCCCGGTGAGGCGTTCGAGCAGGTGCGCAGGCGCCCGGTTGAGGGGCAACCCAGCCCGATGCAGGCACGTGACGAACGACTCGTCGAGGGCCTCCTGGAGCCGGTGTGGATCCACGTCGTGCTGGTGGGGGCCAAGCCCCAGGTGGCGAAGATCCACCTTTGCGAGCTCTACCAGCGGATCCTGAAGGCGCCGGCCGATGGACACGGCGCGACGGTACGCGGCATCGCGATCCGGAAACTCGGCGCGGCCGACCTTGCTCCCCGCGTAAAGGACCGCCGCGTCCTCCGGAACCTCCACCACGGGCACCCGGGCCTCGGCGTCGCGCCCGCGCACGGTGTCACGCAGGAACCGCAGCAGCGCCCGGCCGCCCCGCCCGCCCGCGACGGCGATGGCGCGGACACCGTGGGCGTCGATGAGTTCCGTCACCGTGGCCGCCGCCTGGGGGCCTTGCAGCTTCGGCGGCAGCGGGTGGATCACGTCCTCGGCCACGGGGCTCCCCTCCGCATCGAGCACGACCAGCCGGCAACCGTGGGTGAACCCCGGCACGGCCCCGAGGACCGGCGCCGCGCCCTGGGCCGGGGCGAGCAGCAACGGGGCGAGCGCGGCGGCGAGTTGGCCGATCACCTCGTCGTCGGCCCGATCCTTGAGGTCACGGCGCAGGCCCGCCGCCAGCGCACGCCCCAGTTCACCGGACAGGGCCTCGGCGAGGGCTCGATACAGGACGGCGCCGTGCTCGCTCGACGGGTCGATTCCGAGACAGTTGCAGCCGGCGTCGAGCAGCGCCTCGTGGGGCAACGGCACCTCCACGTGCAACAGGCCCGTGCGCACCCCATGCCAGATCGTAAGGACCTTGGCGGCGTCCAGGTCGGCCACGGGCAGCGCCCGTTCCAAAAGCCCCTGGCTGCGCAGGGCATCGAGGCGGGCCTTCCGTCGCGCCTTGGCCTTTTTCGACGCACGCCTGTCGGCCTTCCGGCTCGGCTTCGAGCGACCCGCCTTCGCGGGCCCGGGCCCCGGACCGGCGGCGCCCGGCGCCGGGGAGGACGCGGCATCACGCTGAACGCCCGCCGGACCGCCGTCCCCGTTCCCCGAAGCCCCGGTCGGCTCGCCCGCCGACGCGCCGGCCGCCCCACCCGACGCCTCGGACGAGGGCGCCGGCTCGGGGGCACGGGCCGACGCCGCGCCCGCATCGGCCGAATCGTTCGCCGCGTTCTCACCGGCCGGCGCCCCCGCGAGGCTCGGAACGTCGCTGGCCGACGCGCCCGCATCGGTGGCCGGGTCCGGCGCCGGGTCACCGTTCGGAACGGGTCCGGCCTTCGCAGGTCCCGGCGGCGCGACGGGGTGCGCCTCCTCGGGTTCGGGCCGGACCGACACATGAAGTGCGCCTTCGGCCCACAGCACCTCGCGCAGCCGCCGGCGCAGTTCGGGGACGCGCGCCAGGTCGTCGGCGCAGATGGCCCGTGCGCCCGCGAGGGCCGCCTCCACGTCCGCGACCTCGCCCCGCACGAAGCGGGCGGCCACCTCCGAAAGGGGCCGCGCCACGGCGCCCGAGCCCGTCGGCCCGCCTCCACCCAAGAGCCTCCGGGGGGCGAGCGTTCCCTCTCGGCCGCGCCCCCCGTCCGGTGAAGACGCGGTCTCTTCCGCCACGGAAGCCCCGGGCGACGCGGGGTTTTCCGTGCGATCGGGCGTCCCCGCGTCCGAGGTTGCGGCCGCTTCCGACGAAGACGGGGACGGCGACGGTCCGGCTTCTCGTTCGCCCCCGCCGCCGGGCGGCCCCGCGGGCACATCGGGCGAAGACGACGCGGGCGACGCGGGACTTGCTGCCCGATCGAACCCATCGGCGGGCGAGGCCCCGGCCACCCCGGGCGACGGCGCATCCCGCGTGCCGGGACGGACCGTTCCGTCGGGCGTACCCGCGTCCGAGGCCGTGACCGCCTCGGGCAAAGCCTCGGCCGGGCCGGGCAATCCGCCCGCTTCCTCGGACCCGGCGCGTGGGGGCGCCTTTTCGAGCGAGGCCACTTCGGCCCCCGCACCGGACGTCCGCCCGGTCGGGGCGGCAGCGGGGCTGGCGGGCGTCTTCTTGCGACGCACGCGCTTCGGCGGGCGGACGGTGGCGCCGGCCTCCCAGATCACGTCGGCCAGGCCGACGAGCCCCGCCGCGGCCGCCGTGCGGGCAGCCCCCCGTCGCTTGCGCCGCAGCGCCGCCCGCAGGTCGTCGAACTCGGCAGCCGTGGTGGACGCCTCGACGAGGGCCTCCATGCGCGGCCCCTCGAAACCGGCGCGCCGCAGTTCCCCGAGGATCGCCGCGCGCCGCAGTTCCACACGCGCCAGGTCGGCGGCCACCCTCGCCATGGTCTCGATGTCGCGTGGTTCCGCCTCCGGCGCACGGTCGGGCCGGAAGCGGGCCAGGTAGACCGGATGCAGGCCCTCGGCCAGCGCCTCGAGCACGGGGCGCACCTCCGCCGGATCCTTGTCGAGGACCCGGCCGACCGCCTCGGCGATCCGCGCCGGGGAGATGCGATCGTCGGCCGCCGGCGTATGCGGCCCACCCGTCGGTTTCGCGCTCATCGGGAACCGCAACGCTACGGGAGGCCGCCGCAGCCGGTCAACCTCGCCCGTGGTGGTGCCCGGAGGCCGCCAGGCGCGCCGGCGATCCCGCGATCGCTCCCACCGTCCGCCACCGCCCGGCCCGAAAGACGGTCCCCCGCCCCCCACACGCGGGCCGACCCCGTGGCCAGGGACGGCGGGACCCCCATGGGAAGAGCCCCCCTTGACGCCGGCGCGTTCGTGGACTAGATGTCCTCCCGCCTGTTGCGGGGTGGAGCAGCCAGGTAGCTCGCCGGGCTCATAACCCGGAGGTCACAGGTTCAAATCCTGTCCCCGCTACCAACGTCACGGCCCGCCGGACCACCGGCGGGCCGTCGTTCGTTCGGGAAAGATGCGCGCTGGACGCCACGCACCGCCACGCGCCCGTGGTATCCATCGCGCCATGGTGCGCCTCGTTTCCGCACGCACGTCGCTGCTTCCCATCACCTTCGCGCTGCTGGCCTGCGCGCCCGCCGATCGCGCGCCGGCGCCCCCGCCCGAAGCCCGTCCGGCCGCAGGAGACGACGACATGGCCCCCGACAATCCTCTGTTCCACGACAGCCCCCTGCCCTACCGGGTCCCAGACTACGCAACGATCCGCCCCGAGCATTTCCGGCCGGCATTTGAAAAGGGCATGGCCGAGCACTTGGCGGAGATCCGCGCCATCACGGCCACCGACGAACCGCCGACCTTCGACAACACCATCGTCGCGCTCGAGCGCAGCGGCCTGCTCCTGGGGCGAGTCGAGGACGTGTTCGGATCGTTGTCGGGCACGGTCTCCGACGACGCCATCCAGGCCATCGAGCGCGACATGGCGCCGCGCCTTTCGGCCCACTACGACACCATCGCCCTCGACGGTTCCCTGTTCGCGCGGGTCGAGGCCGTGTACGAGGCACGCGACGCCCTCGCCGACCCGGAAGCGAAGCGGCTGGTCGAGATCGTCTACGAGCGGTTCGTGCGCGCGGGTGCGAAGCTCGACGACGACGCGAAGACGAGGATGAAGGCCCTCAACGCCCGGCTTTCGGAGCTCACCACCGCGTTTTCGCAGAACCTGTTGAAGGCCACCGAGGCCCGCGCCGTGTTCGTCGAGCGCAAGGAAGACCTCGCCGGCTTGAGCGAGGCCGACCTCGCCACGCTCGCCGCTGCCGCCAAGAAGGCGGGCAAGGAAGGCGGCTACCTCATCACGCTGCAGAACACGACGCGCCACCCCTTGCAGTCGAAGCTCGAAAACCGCGCCCTGCGCAAGCGCCTGTTCGAGGCATCCGCCAACCGGGCGATCGAAGAAAACACCCCGATCATCCGCGAGATCGTGGCCCTGCGGGCCGAAAAGGCCGCGATGCTGGGCTACCCCACCTGGGCGCACTACCGGCTCGCGCCGAACATGGCCAAGACTCCGCAGGCCGTGTTCGACATGCTGGGCGAACTGGCCCCGCAGATCGTGGCGAAGGTTCGAGACGAGGCACGCGCCATCGAGGGGGCCATGCGCAAGGATGGGATCCGCGGCCCCGTGCAGCCCTGGGACTGGCTGTTCTACGCAGAAAAGGTCCGCGCCGATCGTTACGACGTGGACGCCGACGCGGTTCGGCCCTACTTCGAGCTCGAGCGCGTGCTCCACGACGGCCTGTTCTACGCCATGAACCAGTTGTTCGGGATCCGGTTCGAGGAGCGCACGGACCTGCCCGTCTACCACCCGGACGTGCGCACCTTCGAGGTCTTCGACGCCGACGGCACGCCCATTGGACTGTTCTACGCCGACTACTTCGCGCGGGACGGCAAGCGTGGCGGCGCCTGGATGAACGCCATCGTGGGACAGAGCAAGCTGCTGGGCCGCAAGCCCGTGGTGGTCAACTGCCTGAACATCCCCAAGCCCCCGCAGGGACAGCCGGCGCTGTTGACCCTCGACGAGGTGCAGACGATGTTCCACGAGATGGGCCATGCCGTGCACGGCCTGTTCTCGGACGTGACCTACCCCTCCCTCGCGGGCACGAACGTCCCGCGCGACTACGTGGAGTTCCCCTCCCAGTTCGAGGAGGACTGGGCGATCGACCCCGAGGTGCTCGGCCACTACGCGAAGCACCACGAGACCGGGGCGCCGATCCCCGAGGACCTGCTCGCCCGCATGCGCGAGGCGGACCGCTGGAACAAGGGGTTCGACAGCCTCGAGTACATCGAGGCGGCCCTGCTCGACATGGCCTTCCACAGCCTGCCCTACGAAGGCGGCGGCGCCGACGTGGACGATCCGGCGGCCTTCGAGGCCGAGGCCCTCGAAAAATACGGGGTCCGTCACCCGGCGGTGCCGCCGCGCTATCGTTCGTCGTACTTCGCCCACGTGTTCGCCGGCGGGTACTCGGCGGGCTACTACGCCTACCTCTGGACGGAGGTCCTCGCCGCCGACGCCTTCGCCTTCCTGCGCGAGCGCGGGGGCCTTACGCGGGAAAACGGCGACGCCATCCGGGCGGCGATCCTGTCCAAGGGCAACACCGTCGATCCAAAGGCCATGTACACCGCCTTCCGCGGCGGGGAGCCGAGCGTGCAGCCCCTCCTGGTGCGGCGGGGCCTCGTGCCGGCCGCGGGCGGCAAGCGGACGGGCACAAAGAAGAAGACCGGGCGCCGCTGAGCCGCTACCCCGCAAGCAGCGGCACCGCGGCCAGACCGAGCGACAAGACCCCGAGCGACAGCGCCACCACCCCGAGGACGGCCGCCGCGTGCACCGTGGGGTCGGGATGCCCGACGCCCAGCCACGCCAGCGGCGCGCGGGACCGGCGGATCTCGAGGTCGAGATCTCGGTCTTCGAGGGCCGGATCGGCGTCGGTCAAGGCGATCCACGAGTCCCAGTCGAGTCCAATCTCGCCGGGCGTCCCGTCACCCGGCTTCTTGAGTATTGCGCGGAACGCGATCCGCCGGTGGATCGTCCGGCCCGACTTCTTGCACCGGATGGCCACGAGCGCCCCCCGAAGGCGCCTGCGCGCCGCCTTCTCATCGTACGGAGGGGCCAGAGCGTCGTGCCTTACGTACACCCACCCGAGCCGCGGCGGCTCGGCCGCCGCGGATGATCCCTCCGATCGTTTGGTCAGATCGTGGACGCGGAGAAAGCGCCCGCACACGAGGTCCCGTCGCGCCATGATGGGACGGTACCCGCGCGATCGCTTCGGTCAAGGCCGACACGGGCCGCAGCCGGCCGCCGTGTTCCTGGGACGGTTCGCCCCCGCCCGCCCCCCCATTCCGGTGCGCCCCGACCTGCCCCGCGCGTCCCTGGACGAGATTCTCGTCCCTCTGCGGAGCCCACGCGAGCCCGCGCCGGCGTGGGAAGGGCGGCGCCACCCCACGCGCCGCCCCTGCCCTGGAACGCGGGAGCCTACGCGCCGGGCGGCGGCCCCATCTGCGCGAGCATCGCCTCGAACGCCGCCTGATTGGGCCCCATGAAGGGCTCGCTTCCGGGGAGATTGAGCAGGGTCTTGCAAAAGGTGTGCGTAAGGCCCTCCGCCGGCGCCATGTGGGCCGACAGGATCCACGCAGGGTCGGCCTTCGCGAGCTCGCCGACGTTCGCGGCGAAGACCTCGTCCGCGACGTGGTGTACCCACGGCGACTCGAGCGCGGACCAGGCCAGCTGCGCGCCTGCCAGGGTCTCGGCTGGGATCGCGTTGGCGCGGGTCACGGGGCCCT
>JALSIN010000373.1 GCA_026989935.1 Polyangiaceae bacterium
GATCGAGCTGCGCCCGCTGACCGACGCGCAGCAGCAGGACGCGCTCTTCCAGGTCTACGACGAGCGCAACATCGACAAGGTGGGCAGCGCCTTCCGGCTGCCGAAGCTCCTGCGCGGCGAGAGCAAAGACTTCAACCGGGCGACGGCCGAGTCGGCGCTTCGCTTCGCCGAGGACCAGGTGTTCCAGCCGGAGCGCGACGAGTTCGACTTCCTGATGAACCGCCAGCTCCTGGCGGACCTCGGGATCCGCTTCTGGCGCTTCCGCTCGCAGACGCCGGTGACCCGGGACCCGGAGCGCATGACCCAGATGGTCGAGAAGCTCGTGCGGGTCGGCGTGCTCACGCCCGAGGAGGGGCGCTTCCTCGCGGGCGACATCTTCAACCGGGAGTTCCGCAAGATCGGCGACGACTGGACCAAGAGGCCCATCACTCTCACGCTTGCCGGGATCCAGACGGGCGTGGAAGACCTGCGGGCCGGCACGCGCAAGGGCGGCGTGCTGGAGGACGCCCGGGCGCTGCTCGACCTGCGCGACGAGCTCGACGCCGAGGAGCGGCGCCTCACCGAGAGCCGCCTCGACCTCGCCCGCCGCTACCTCGACGACCGGGAACCGGATCGGTTCCCGGTCCCGCGCGACGAGTTCGAGACCTGGTTCGAGGAGGAGGGGAGCGGCGATGCGCGCTGAGGACCTCGGCGAGGCCTGGGCGCGCCAGGCCCAGCTCGACGCCGAGCGCGGCGTCATCGAGTGCCGCATGTGCCGGCGCCGAGCGGGCCTCGACGAGACCGTGACCCTGTGGCGCAACGGCGCGCTGGTCTTCGCCGTCTGCGATCGCTGCGCCGGCAGCCACGACATCCTGATGACCCCGACCGACGCGGGCATCGAGGTCCGGGCCCACCGGCGCGCCCCCATCGTCGTGGGAGGCCGGTCATGAGGATGCGGCCAACCAGTAAGCGGCCGTGCAAGCTCGAGCGCGGCGAGCTGCGGCGCGTGTCCCAGGACCGCCGCCGGCTGCTCGTCGGCTACCACGTCTGCTGCCCCCGCTGCGGCTTCGTGACCGTGGCGCTCAATGGCCACGACGGGCTCGCCATCACCGAGAGCGAGGACGGCTCCGAGGTCACCTTCTCCAAGCCCCTCCGCTGCCTCTACTGCGCGGTGCTGATCCACCTGAAGGACGGCATCGCCACCCTCGAGGAGGACGACCGTGTGCGTGGCGTGCGCTACCGCTGAGGACCTGCACCTGGTCTTGCGCGCGCGGGAGGCGGCCGACGAGCTCGTCGAGCGCTGCCTCCACGTGCCAGTGCGCAAGGCCATGAGCCTCGGCAGCGCCCGGGGCTTCGACCGGGCGGTGGGCAAGCTCGCCGCGCTGCTCCGAGCCCGGGCGTCGGACGCCGACGACGCGGCGGTGCGCGCCGCCGTGGGCGTCCTCGACGTGGACTGGGGGGCGAGCACCGCGAGCCAGCGGCGCACGCTGATCGGCCGGGCGCTGGAGGCGGCGGGCCGCAAGACGGCCGCCGTGCCGCGGGCCGTGCAGGCGGTGTTCGGGGACGCGGCGACCGAGGTGGTCCAGGCCACCCGCGACGCCGCCCGGCGCGGACAGGGCCTCGCCATCGCCGCCGACTTC
>JALSIN010000374.1 GCA_026989935.1 Polyangiaceae bacterium
GGGATGGGTTGGTCCCCGCCTCCTTCGGAGACGCCGAGCGCCTCGAGGTGGGCCAGTGGGTCCTGGCCGTGGGCTCGCCGTTCGGGCTGGAACAGACGGTCAGCGCGGGGATCGTCAGCGCGGTGGGCCGGGGCAGCGTGGGGATCGTGGACTACGGCGACTTCATCCAGACGGACGCCGCGATCAACCCGGGCAACTCGGGTGGGCCGCTCGTGGACCTCGCCGGTAACGTGGTCGGGATCAACACGGCCATCGCCTCGCGCGGCGGGGGCAGCAACGGGATCGGGTTCGCGATCCCCGCCCACATCGCCACCTCCATCGCCGATCGGCTCATCGCGGACGGGCACATCGTCCGTGGCTGGCTCGGCGTGTTCATCGCGCCGCTCGACGCGGATCTGGCCGAGACGTTCGGCCTGTCCGCCAAGCAGGGCGTGCTGATCCAGGACGTGCTCGACGACGGCCCCGCCGCGAAGTCGGATCTTCGAGCCGGCGACGTGGTCGTCGAGCTCGACGGCGAACCCGTCCGCGATCCCGCCAAGTTCCGGCGCGACGTGGCGGACCGCCCGCCCGGCACGAAGGTGCGGCTGACGGTCGTCCGGGAAGGCCGCCGCGTGCCGGTCACCGTCGAGTTGGGCACCCTGCCCGAGGAACCCGACGCGGCCCACGCGGCGCGGCCACGCCCCCGCAAGGGCCGGCGCAAGCAGACCGTCGAGTCCCAGGGGCTCGTGCTGCGCGACCTCCCGGCGGCCCTGCGCTCGAAGCTCGGAACCGACGGCAATGTCATCGTCGAGAAGGTCGAACCGGGAAGCCGCGCCGCCCGGGCCGGGATCCGCCCGCGCGACGTGCTGCTGTCCGTCGGCGGCACGAAGGTGCGCGACGCCCGACACGCCCAGGCGCTCCTGGACCACGCGCCGAAAAACAAGCCCGTCCGCGTCCGGATCGAGCGCGGTCGCCAGCGCATGTTCCTGGCCCTGCCACGCAAGTAGACCGCGCGTCTCGGCACCGTCGGTCGGCCGGTGCCATGTCCCCGGCTGCCGGGGGCGCGGCCCGGGCAGCCGACACGACCGGTTCGGTTTCGATGCGGCCGCGGGTCACACCGGCGTGCACGAAGCAGCGGTGTGACCCGCGATCGGTGCGCCACCCCTCGCGCCAGGGGCTCGGCGCTCCCAGGTCTACCCGAGCATGCCGCCGAGGCCGCCGGGGAGCTTGTCTTTGAGGTCGTCGAGCTTGTCGCCGAGCCCAAGCCACCCGGGCACCTTGTCCGCGTTCTCCTTGAGGAAGGCGACGACCCCCTCGGCGGTCTTCGGGTCGAGGTCGAAGCGCTCGGTGAGTTGCTGGATGAGCTCGTTCATGGCTCGTAGCCTAGCAGGGGTGGGGGTGGGCCGTAGGAGCGAACCGGCCCAGGGGCCGGAGGCTCAACGGGCCTGTGGCAGGCTCCCCGGCGTCGTAAACGACGCGAAGAAGTCGTGGCCTTTGTCGTCGATGACGATGAAGGCCGGGAAGTCCTTGACGCGGATCTTCCAGATCGCCTCCATGCCCAGCTCCGGGTACTCGAGGACCTCGACGTGCTCGATGCAGTCGCTCGCAAGGCGCGCGGCCGGGCCTCCGATGGAGCCCAGGTAGAAGCCGCCGTAGGTCTTGCACGCCTCGCGTACCTGGGCGGAGCGGTTGCCCTTGGCGAGCATCACGAGGGAGCCGCCCGCAGCCTGGAACTTCGCCACGTACGGGTCCATGCGCGCGGCCGTCGTGGGACCGAAGGAGCCGGAGGGCCTGCCCGGCGGCGTCTTGGCCGGGCCGGCGTAGTAGACGATGTGCCGCTTGAAGTAGTCCGGCAGCCCCTCGCCCCGGTCGAGCCGCTCGGCCAGTCGCGCGTGGGCGATGTCCCGGGCCACCACCAGCGTGCCCGTCAGCGAAAGACGGGTCTTGATCGGGTACTTCGACAAGGTGGCGCGCAACTCGTCCATGTCCATCGCGTCCAGATCGATCGCCACCACCTCGCCGCCCAGATCGCGCTCGTCGATGTCCGGCAGGTACTTCGCCGGGTCCGTCTCGAGGGCTTCGAGGAAGACGCCTTCCTCGGTGATCTTCGCCTTGGCTTGCCGGTCCGCCGAGCACGATACGCCGATCCCCACCGGGCACGACGCGCCGTGGCGCGGCAGCCGGATCACACGTACGTCGTGACAGAAGTACTTGCCGCCGAACTGGGCGCCGATCCCCGTCCTTTGCGCGATCGCCAGGATCTGGGCCTCGATCTCCGGGCACCGGATCGCGTGGCCCAGCTCGTTGCCCTCGGTGGGCAGCGCGTCGAGGTAGCGGGCCGAGGCCAGCTTGACCACCTTGAGGTTGTACTCGGCGGACGTGCCACCGACGACCACGGCCAGGTGGTAGGGCGGGCAGGCCGCCGTGCCCAGCCCTCGGATCGTCCGGTCCACGAAGGCCAGCAGGCTCGTTTCGTTCAGCAGGGCCTTCGTCTCCTGGTACAGGTAGGTCTTGTTGGCCGAGCCGCCGCCCTTGGCCAGGAACAGGAACTCGTAGCGGTCGCCCGGTACGCTCTGGATCTCGATCTGGGCCGGCAGGTTCGTCTTCGTGTTGCGCTCCTCGTACATCGAAAGGGGGGCAAGCTGCGAGTAGCGCAGGTTGTCGCGCTGGTAGGTGTCGAAGATCCCGCGCGACAGCGCTTCTTCGTCGCGCCCGTTCGTGAAGACGCGCGCCCCCTTCTTGCCCAGGACGATGGCGGTGCCGGTGTCCTGGCACATGGGGAAGACCCCCGCGGCGGCGATGTTGGCGTTCTTGAGCAGGTCGAGGGCGACGAACTTGTCGTTCGCCGATGCCTCCGGGTCGTCGAGGATCCGGCGAAGCTGCGCCAGGTGGGACGGGCGCAGCAGGTGGTTGACGTCGTGCAGCGCCTGGCGGGCCAGCGTCGTAAGGGCCTCGGGCTCGACGACCAGGACCTTCTCGCCCCGAAAGGTGTCCACCGCCACGGGGCCGTCGGCGATCTTGCGGTAGGGCGTGTCGTCGTCGCCCAGGGGCAACATGGGCTGGTAGCGAAACTCCGGCATGGCGGCCGCAGCATCGGGCCGGGCCGGGCCCCGGTCAAGCGCGGCGGCGCGTAGCGACCAGCCAGGCCACCAGCTCGACGTGTGGGGTCTGGGGCAGCGTGTCGTAGGCGCGCACGGCCAGGACCCGGTACCCGGGCGCGAGGCGCTCCAGGTCCGCGGCCAGCGAGCGCGGGTCGCAGCTCATGAGGTGGATCCGCGGCGGCGCGAGCGCCAGCAGGTGACGGCACACCGCCTCGCCCAGGCCCGACCGCGGTGGGTTCGCCACCACGAGCTGGGGCCGGCGCCCTTCGGCCCGCGCACGCGAAAGGAAGGTCTCGGCCCGCTCGGGTGCAACGCCCAGGACCGCCGCGTGCTCCGGGTCGGCCTCGCAGGCTTCGACCCGGTCGAAGTGCGCCGCCAGAAGGCGCGTGGTGGCGCCGCTGCCCGCGTACAGGTCGAAGGCCAGCGCGCCCCGGACCACGCCGCCGCTGGGCATGCCCACGACGGCGCGCTGGGCCCGGGCCGCGATCGGCGGGTTCGGCTGCAGGAACCCCATGGGACCCACCGCCTGACCCGTCTCGGGGACGTCGAGGTGCTGGCGGCCCCACAGGGGCCGAAGACCCACACCGCGCATGTTGTTGCCCGGGCCGAGGGCCAGGGCCCACGCGATCCCGGCCGGCACCGCAAGGCGCCCCGGCAGCAGCCGTGCCGCCCGGGAGTGCACGTCGGCGGTCACGAGGGTCACGAGCACCGTGCCGCGCCCGTCCGTGCGCAGCCACACGTAGCGCAGGTCGCCGCGGCCCGAGGCCTCGTCGTAGGGCTCGATCGAGAGCGCATCGGCGGCCGCCGCGAGCTCGTCGGCGGCGCGTACGATGTCGGGGTGATCCACCAGGCAGCCGGTCATGTCCGCGAGGTCGTGGCTGCCCCGCCGGAAGCTGCCCAGCACGATCGCCCCCGGCGCGCCCCCCACCACGCGCTTGCTCGACACGCGGTAGCCCCATGCCCGGTCGTCTCCTTGCACCGCCGCCACCTCGAAGCCGTAGACCCGCTGCAACGTGGCGGCCTTCGCCGCGCGCTGCGTGGCGAGGTCCACCCCCATCAGCGGGCACCCGGCGCAGGTCGGATGGTGGGGGCACGGCGGCGGCCGGCGGCCCGAAGACGGCGTCAGGTAGGTCTCCACCTGGCCGAACAGCCGTCGCCGTGCACGGGCGCGGTGGACCACGCGGACGCGGGCGACCTCGCCCGGGACGAGTTCGGGGACGTGGACCTCGTAGCGGGTGCCGGCGTCGTCCCACCAGCCCACGCCGTCGCCGTGGCGCGACAGCACCTCGGCGTGCACCGTGACGATCTGGCCGACGTGAACGCTCACGCGGGCTCGACCATACCGAGGCGGGCCAGATCGTTGAAGAACCCCGGGTAGGTTTTCTCCACGCAGCGCGGATCGTGCACCAGGACGTCCCCGCCGAGCGAAAACGCCATCGCCATCCGGTGGTCGTCGTAGGTGGCGACGGGCACCGTCGCCTCCGGCAGGGTCGGCGGCGGGTCGATGACCAGGCCGGCGTCGTGCTCGGTGACGGTCGCCCCGAACTTTCGCAGCTCGCGGGCGGCGGCCGCGAGGCGGTCGGACTCGTGGTGCCGCAAGACTCCGACGTCGCGCAGGACCGTGCGGCCCTTCGCGTGCAGGGCGGCGACGGCCACCGTCAGCGCAAGGTCCGGCATGTCCGCCAGCGACACGTCCACGCCGGTAAGCTGCCCCGTACCCGTGACCGTGGTGGTGTGCTCGTCCTGCTCCACCCGCGCGCCCATGGCTGCGAGCACCTCCACGAAGCGGGCGTCGCCCTGGAGGCTCGATCGGCCGAGCCCTTCGACGGTCACGCGCCCGCCGAAGATCGCCGCGGCGGCCAGCAGGTAGCTCGCCGACGAGGCGTCCGGCTCGACGGCGTAGGCGCGGGCGGCGAGCGGCCCGGGATGGGCGACCCAGCGGTTCGGTTCCGGCGTGTCGATCCGGGCGCCGAAGGCCCGGGCGACGGCGACGGTCATGGCGACGTAGGGGCGGGCCGGCAGCGCGCCGCGGACGGCGACCTGCACGGGCCGATCGGCGGCGAGACCGGCGTAGAGCAGGGCGCTCACGAACTGCGAGGAGGGGGGATCCGTGAGGACGACCGATCCGCCGCGCGGGCCTTCGGCCGGGCCGCCCGCGCGCAGGGGCAGCGCGCCCGGGGCCCCTTCGCAGACGACGGTGCCGCCGAGGGACGACAGCGCGGCCAGCAGGCCGGCCATGGGGCGCTCGCGCATGCGGGCCGAGCCGTCGAGGGCGACGGGGTGGGGCCCCATGGCGAGGATCGCCGTGAGGAAGCGGGCGACGGTGCCGGCAGTGCCGACGTCGAGGGGGGCCGGGGGCGGGGCGAATCGGCCGCCGGTCCCGTGCACCGTCGCGGTGTCGTCCTGCACGGTGACCTCGACGCCGAGGGCCCGCAAGGCGGCGACGCAGCGCCGCGTGTCGTCGGCGTCGAGGATGCCCGACAGCACGCAGGGGCCGTCGGCGAGCGCGGCGAGCAGCAGCGCCCGGTTCGTCAGGCTCTTCGAACCGGGCGGGCGGACGGTGGCGTCGAGGGGGGTCTTGGGGGGGTGGACCCAGCGGGGCGGAGGCGGCACGGCGCCCCGAGCCTACGGCAGCGGGTGCCCATCCCCAAGCGATCCGTCCGCTGCGGGCCGGGGCGGAACCCGGGCCGTGCGGTCAAGGCCGGGGCGCGGTCGGACGATGGCGTCCGCGCATGGCCCGTCCCTCGCCAGTCGAAGACCCCACCCGGGTGGTCGAAGGACGGACCTCCCCGTCGGCCGGCCGCCGCCGGCGCGAGCGCCCGACGACGCGCAAGCGGCTCGAGCGGCCGCGGTCGCCGCCGGACCGCACCGGGGACGTGCTGGCCGGGACGTACCGGATCGAGTGCAAGATCGCCACGGGGGGCATGGGCGAGGTCTACCGGGTGCGTCACCTGCGGCTCGACCAGGTGTTCGCCGTGAAGTTCCTCGATCCGAAGTTCGGGCTCGACCGCGAGGCTTACGCGCGGTTTCGGCGGGAGGCGGAGATCGCCGCCAGCCTCGACCACCACGCCATCGTCCAGGTGTTCGACTTCAACACCGACGCCTACGGCAACCCCTACATGGTGATGGAGTACGTCGAGGGACAGACCCTCGAAGCGTTCCTCGCGCGCAGCGGGCCCCTCGACCGTGCGACCGTGTTGGCGATCTTCGAACCGCTTTGCATGGCGCTCGACGTGGCCCACCGCCATGGGATCGTCCACCGCGACTTGAAGCCGAGCAACGTCATCGTGCGCCGCCGCCGGCGCGGCCTGTCCGTCAAGCTCCTCGACTTCGGGATCAGCAAGATCAAGAAGGCGGCCGGCGCCCAGGCGACCCGCGACAACGTGGTCATGGGGACGCCGCACTACATGAGCCCGGAGCAGGCCCGCGGCAAGACCACCCGGGCCGACGCCCGCACGGACATCTTCTCCCTGGGCGCGATCCTGTACGAGGTCCTCGCGGGGCGAAAGGCGTTCGAGGGCGAGGAGTTGCCCAAGATCCTGCACGCCATCGCCTACGAGCCGCACGAGCCGCTTGCGAACGTGCGGCCGGACGTGCCGGCGGCGGTGGCCCGGGTCGTGGACCGGTGCCTCGCCAAGACGCCGTCGGACCGGTTCCCCAGCGCGCGGATCCTCTACCGGGCGCTTGCTTCGGCCTACGACATGGAGGCGACGGAGCGCCGCGTGCTCGAAGGCAAGACGCGGGGCGCAGCGATCCGCCGCCGGCGCGGCATGCTCGTCGCGGGGGGCGTCGGGATCGCGCTGGCGAGCATCGCGGGCGGCTACGCAATCGGTCGGGGTACCGTGTCGTCCGCCACGGTCCCCGCCGCCGTGCTCGTTGGCGACGCGGCGCGCGGCGAGGCGGCCCCGCCGAGGCCGAGGCCCACGATCGAGCCCGGCGTGGCACCCGCTCCGGATGTATCCACGGTGTTGCCGAAGGGGCTTGGTCGCAGCGCCCGGATCGTCCCGGTGGCCGGTGGGCTCGCCGTGGCGGACGCGGGGGCGCTCGTGTGGCACCCGCCCGCCGGGGGCACGCCCCAGCCCATGCCGCGGGTCGGTCGCGCCGAGGTGACCGCCGTGGCGGTCGGCGGGGCCGGGGACGAGGTGTGGGTCGGGCACGCGGACGGGACGGTGGCTCGGCTCGGACGATTGGGGCGATGGAAGGTTCTGGCATCGGGTCGCCCGGTCCGTGGGCGGATCGAGGCGCTCGCGCCGGCGGGCGCCGTCCTGGCGTTGTTGTCGGGGGGTCGGGTCCACCTGGTCGGCGAGAGCCTCGCCAGGGCGGACACGACCCGCACCCGCGTGCGTGGCCGGCGACTCGCGGCCACCGGAGGGATCCGCCCGTGGGTCTTCGCCGCCGGGGACGGGCGGCTCGTGCTCCTCGATGGCGCGCGCCGCCGTGTCGTGGCGACCATGCCGTTTCCAAGGGAGGTCGCGCGCATCGAGGCCGACCCGCTCGCCGGCGGGATCGCGCGCCTGCGTGTGGCGGCCGTGCACGGGGGCCTACTCGTCGAGCACACCTACGACGTCCACCGCAGGGGCGACGCGCCGCCGGCGGTCGTGCACGTGCACGCCCGCCCGATCTCGGGGCTCGTGGCGCGTGGCCCGGCGGCACCTCCCGGCACGCCTCAGTAGGCGAACTGGAGCTGGATCCGGAACTCGTCCGTCGAGTCCTTCCAGTCCTGCCGGTTGAAGGCGTAGTTGACCGGATCGTAGCCATCGCGCCGGATCCGGCCGTAGTCCGCCTGGATCTTGAGGGGGTGGCGCGCCATGTACCAGGAAAGGCCCACGCGCACCTCGTCGCCGTCGGGCAGGCTCGTGGCGTTCGGGGCGCCCAGGCCGAAGACCTGCCCCCACCGGGCGGCGATCCCCAGCGGCAGCCGCGGCACCAGGTAGCCGAGCTGCACGTAGTAGCCCACGCCGTCGCGGGTGGGCACCCGCGGCGCGGGCACCTCGTTGCCCATCGAGTCGGTGGTCGTGGCGTCGCCGAACTTGCGCTTGCCCTCGCGCCAGTAGAACTCGCCCGACATCGACACGCCCGCCCACTTGAACACGAAATCCGCCGTGACGTTGTGGTAGTCGGTGGTGCCGCCGTCGAGGGGCCGGGCGCCGAGGACGCCGCGATCGCGCTGGGCGTCGTCGATGAAGCTGTAGGCGGCGCCGAGGCTGAGCTTGGGCTTGCGGAAGCGGTCGAAGTCGGCCTCGTAGTAGTCCCACTTGCCGTCCGCGCCGCCCAGGGGGAGGACTTCCACACGCGCCAGGTAGTGCAGCCCGAAGTCCGAGAGTTGGTAGAGATCCCGCCCCTCCCCCATGAACACGCCCGCGTGGTAGCGCAGGTAACCGAGTCCGCCGACGTCCTTCGAGTAGACCTCGAGGCCGATGTCGCGGTCCAGGTTGAACTCGCCGTTGCCGAGGGACCGGTCCACCAGCTCGAGATCGCCGGAGGAGACGACCCGCTGGCGGCTGTAGGGGATCTTGTACTGCCCGATCTTGACCGACAGGTCGCGCAGGTAGGTGAACTGCAGGTACCAGGTGAGGATCGGCGTGCGGGTCGGATTGCCGTTCTTGAAGCCCAGGTCGCGTGGGGAGAAGGCGAACTCCACCTTGTACTTGTTGTGCTTGCCGAAGACGTTGCCCTTGAACTGCAGGCGGGCGCGGCGGATCTGGAACGAGTGACCGAGGTCGTCGGCGGCGTTGTCGTTTTCGAGGGTGTAGCGGAACTGAACGCGCAGCCGCGGGGCGATGGCGAAGGCCCCGTCCTTGCTCTTGATCACGAGCCCCGTGCCGGGCTTGAAGTGCGCGCCCTCGAAGTTCGCCGGGTGCTTGCCCATGCGCGCCTTCTCGTCCGGTGGCATCCAGGGGTTGTCCGCCGGTTCGGTGCTCGCGCCCGCCTTCTTCGAGGCGGCCGCCGGTTCGGCAGCCTCGCTGCTCGTGGTGGGGGCGGTCTCGACCCGCACGGAACGCTCGTGCGCCGGGGGCGGGGCCGGGTGGGCGGCCTCCCCGGCCGTGTCCGATGTCTCGTCCGTCTGCACCGTTGCGGGGGGCGGCGCGCCGCGTGGGTCCGCCTCGGCGGCGCCGGGCGCCGTGTCATCCTTCGGGGGCTCGTTCGGCGCGTCGCCGGCGGTCTTCGAGGTCGTGGTGTCGGGCTCGGGGGCGGGGTCGGGGGCCTCGCCGGTGGGGGCGGCCGGGGCGGCGAGTGCGGTGACGAGGGGCAGGGCAAACAGCGTCGTGGGGGTCGGCACGGCGCGGACCGTAGGGGCGCTTTGTGGCAGCTTCGTGACACGGCCGGGACAGGGTTGAAAAACATGGCGGCGCCGGGGCCCCCCGGCGCGTGTCGGACCGCACCGGCCGGGGCCGCCGAGCCGGCGGGCGGCAGCCGACGCGGCCGACCCCTGCGCAGGGGCGCCGACCGGCGTCCGACGGGGGCCGCCGGCCCGTCAGGCGGGGCCCTTGGGTCCCTCGAAGCGTGCTCGTCGCGGCGGCGGTCCGTCGCCCCAGAGGACGGTCGCCTCGACGCGCACCCGGTCTTCGAGGCGCAGCGTGCCGGCCATGGCGCGAAACGGCCGGATCCCGAAGTTCGACGGCACCAGCTCGAAGACGGCGATGGCCCCGCCCGCTTCCGCGCGCACGGTCCCGCGCACCGGCGCCGTCTTTCCGTGCAGGGCGAGCGATCCCTCGGCGACGCCCCGGTCGAGATCGACGCGCCCCTGCCAGGACGCGGTCGGGCACCGCTCGACGGCCAGGACCTTCGAGCGCGCGTTGCGTTCGATCTCGTCGGTGTAGATCCGCGGCAACGGATCGGGATCCGCCCCCGGACGCGGCACGGCGCCGTCCACCGAAAGGCTCGTGAGGTCGAACCGTGCCTCGACCGCCCCGTCCCGGATCTCGCCGTGGAAGCGCCCGAAGGACAGCCGCAGGTCGTGCCCCACCGCCGCCAGGAGGCCGCGCTTGAACGTAAAGACGTGGATCGTGGCGGCCAGGGGGGGCATGGGGCCTACAGGTGCGCCAGGAAGCGGCGCATGATCTCCTGCACCACCTGTGTTTGCGCCAGGTCCACGGCGCGGTCGAGCACACCCGTGCGAAGCAGGCGCCGGAAGGCGCGGCCGGCCCAAAACGACGGCGAGAAGGCGGCGGCGCAGCGTGCCGTGTAGATCTTCAAGGCGGCGGTCTCGGGCACCTTGCGCAACAGGATGTCGCGCAGGGCGTCGGCGGCCCAGATCCCCGAGCGCATCCCGAACGAGATCCCCTCACCGGTGGCCGGGTGGGTCATGCGCCCGGCCTCCCCCACGACCACGCGGCCGCGCGAGAACAGGCGCCCGATGTTGTACGTGTAGACGATGGGGTGGCCCTTCCAGGCGCCCACCGGCTCGGCCTCGCGCAGGCGGTCGGCGTAGTAGGCGTCGAGGAAGCGCTGGAACAACTCGCGGGCGTTTTTCTTCTCGCCGTCGCGATCCTCGTAGGTGATCCCGATGTTGACGCGCTCTTCGGTCTCGGGGAACAGCCAGCCGTAGTAGGGCTCGACCATGCGGTCGAAGATCATCTCGATGGCGCGCGGGCGAAACGGCACGTTCTTCCACCAGCCCATGATCGCGCGGATCTCCCGCTTGCGGCCGAGGTCGGTGCCCCACTTCGAGTGGGCGCCGTTGGCGATCACGGTGAAACGGGCCCGCACGGTGCGCCCGTCGGCGGCGGTCACGCCGCGAACGCGGCCGTGTTCTTCGAGGAGGGCCTTGGCCCGAAAGTGCGGCAGGAACCGCACACCCGCGTCCGTCGCGGCCTTGAAGATCTGGTAGTCCATGTCGCGGCGCAGGCAGATCACCGCCTGCGTCTTGCCGCCGGGGGCGTCGAGGAAGATGTCGCGCTTGCCCGGTGTGACCAGGCGGATCGCCGAGATCGGGTAGGCCAGGCGCTCGATGGCGCTCCAGACCCCGAGCTCCTGCACGGCCTTGATCCCCCGGGGCGAAAGGGCGCTGCCGCAGGTCTTGTCACGCGGGAAGTCGTGGGCATCGACGAGCACCACGTCTTCGACGCCGTTTTGGGCCAGGCGCAGGGCCGTCGCGGAGCCGGCGGGGCCAGCGCCGACGACGACCACCTGTGCGTCGATGGTCTCGTGCGAGGTCGTCATGGAATCCTCGGGCGAACGGGGGGCTTACGTGGACGAGGGACGCGGAGTCGGCCGGGTCGCGGCGGGCGGACGCATCATGCCCTGGCGCGTGAAGAACTCGTAGGCGTCGGCCACGGCCTTTCGGATCGAGGTGGGGCGAAATCCGAGCTCGCGCTCGGCCTTGGAAGTGTCGGCGCGGCGCTGCATGCGGAGGATCGCGATGGCGCCGGGGGTCAGGCGCTGCGGGACGTTCGGGAAGTAGCGCGCGAGGACGCCGGCGTACAGGCCCGTCATACCGGCCATCAGGCGCCCGGGGATCCGCAGCTTCGGGCGCCGCCCGCCGGCGACGGCCTCGAAGTGGTCGAGCAGGTCGTCGAGGGTCTGGAAGGCGGTGGCGAAGATGTACTTGTGGCCGCGACGGCCGCGCTGCATCGCGAGCAGGTGCCCCTGCACGATGTCGTCGGCGGCCACGAAGGGGAACCCCCCCGGCACGTAGGCGCGCAGCTTGCCGTTGACGTAGTCGCAAAACGTGCGGCCCAGGCGGGACGGGATGTAGTCGTGGGGGCCGACGATGGCGCAGCTCGTGGCGATGACCACGTCGAGCCCCTCGGCGACGAACTTGAGGGCCTCGTGCTCGGCCTGTGCCTTCGTGCGGGCGTAGGGGAGCACCTGGCCGAACGGGTAGAACGGCATGTCCTCGTTCGAGGGGCGGGTGGGGTCTTCGGGGTCGTAACCCACGGCCGAGAAGGAGCCCGACAGGACCACGCGCTCGACGTCGTATTCGAGGGCGGCCTGCAGGACGTTGCGCGTGCCGAGCACGTTCGTCTCGAACAGTTCGCGGTACTCCCCGGCGCTGGGGCTGAGCGTGGAGATCTTGGCGGCCACGTGGAACACGTGGGTGCAGCCGCGCAGGTGGCGGCGCAGGGTGTCGAGGTCGCGGATGTCGCCCTCGACGACCTCGATGGGCAGGCCTTCGAGGCCGCGGTTGTCGTCGCCGGGGCGGGCGAGCGCCCGGACCTCGTGGCCCTCGTCGAGCAGCCGTCGCACCAGGTTCGCGCCGAGGTGGCCGGCACCGCCGGTCACGAAGATGCGTCCCATGCGCTTGGGGTCCACCACGACGGGGTTTGGGCTCGTTTCGCTCACCGGCGGTTTGGTACCACCGTTGGGACGGGCGCGTACAGCGCAACGTGCGTCGCGTCACAGGTTCGTGCGGGCGGGCAGGCGGGCGAGAGCCTCGTCGATCCGGTCGCGCCGCACGAAGGCGCGCACGAGCTGCGCGAGGGTGCGCTCGACGACGGTGTCCGGGGGCGTGCGGCCGCCGCCGCGCGCCCACAGGGCCAGGCGCACCTGGCTGATCGCGGTGGTGGTGCGGGCGCACGTCTCCGGGTCGTCCGGCTCGAACAGGCCGCGCTCGATCCCCTCGGCGAAGGTCTGGGTCATCATGGCGAGCCCGGCCTTCCAGGCCCGCGTCTGGGCAGGGGTGCGCAGCGCGTCGGTGGTGCCCCAGGGCACGCCCTCCCGCAGCTCGAGGCGCAAGAAGGTGGGGTGGCGCATGTGGAAGCGCAGGTAGCGCTCGATCCCGAAGCACAGGCGTTCGAGCGGGTCGGCGGGGAGCGTGGAGGCTCCGCCCAGGACCTCGCGCAGGAGGGCGGCGAGGCGGGCCTCCTGGACGGCGCAGAAGATCTCCCACTTGCCCGGAAACGCGCCGTAGAGCGTGGTCAGGGACACCCCCGCGTCGCGGGCCAGGTCCTGGACCTTCGTGGCGTCGTACCCCTGATCGGCGAACGCACGTTCTGCGGCCTCGAGGATCGCCGCACGGTACCGCGCGCGCCGCGTGGGCTCCGTCCCGGCGTGGCCGTGGTCGGGGGGCTTGGGCGGGTCGGATCCGGTTGACACGGCGCGCTCGGTCGCATACTACGCCGATCATCGAGCGGAATCGTTATTCCGCTTCAAATCGCGGCCTCGCCGCCGCGGATCGCCAGAAACGGATCGTTGCCATGCCCGACACCGCCCCACCACCGCCCGACTTCGCAAGCGCCCGCAACCGGCGGCAACGGGCCCGCGCCGCGGGCATGGACCCGAACTACTGGTACGCCGTGGGGCGCTCGTCGGACCTGCGCAGGGGGCAGGTGCTCGCCACCCGGTTTTGGGGGCAGGACATCGCGGTGTTTCGCGGCGACGACGGCCGGGTGCGGGCGGTGGAGGACCGCTGCGCCCACCGGCACATCAAGCTGTCGAAGGGCGAGGTCGTCGGCTGCAAGCTGGTCTGTCCCTACCACGGCTGGGAGCACGACGGCGACGGCAACGTCAAGATCCCCCACGAGTTGTTCGGTCGGCCCGAACCGAAGCTGCGGATCCAGAGCCTGCCGGTGAAGGAGCGCTACGGGCTCATCTTCATCTTCCCGGGCGACCGCGCCCTCGCCACGGTGCGGGACGTGCCCACGATCCCGGAACTCGAAGGCGACGACCCGTGGCCGCACGCCATCGTGCAGTTCGACTGCGAGGGGCACTTCTCCATGCTCCTCGAGAACGTCAGCGACTTTACGCACGGCTTCTTGCACCGCAAGTACCAGCCCTTCTACGGCCAGGACCTGTTGCGGGTCGAGTCGTACGACGACCGTGTGGAGGTGGAATACGCGACGAAGGTGGCGGCGGGCCGCCTGCAAAACGCCTTCGTGCGCCGGTTGCCCACCGACCGCAACCGGATGCTCGCCTGCTACGACTATCCCTATCACTGGTCCAACACGGACGATCGGATCAAGCACTTCCTGTTCACCCTGCCCAGGGACGAGCGCAGCAACCGGCACATCTTCATCTTCTACCTGCGCCCCGACGGCATGAAGCTGCCGGGCGTGCCGGGGCGGCTGCCGCGGCCCGTCCTGCGGGCGATGATGGCGTTCGCCCGGCGGTTTACCCTCGAACCCCTGCTCGGGCAGGACGTGTGGGTCCTCGGCCACGAGCAGGTGGGCTGGGACCGCCACCACGACAAGCCGGCGCCGGAGCTTAGCCCGGTGGTCAAGGCGTTCCAGGATCTTACGATCCGCAAGTGGCAGGCGTACCTCGACACGAAGGCCCGGTCCGAGGCCGCGGCGATGCGGCCCCGCGGGCGCCCGGCGGCCGGTCCCTGCGCGGAGGCGCCGTCGTGAACCGCCCGGTGGCCGTCGGGGCGCCGCAGGGCGTGCTGCGCTGTGTCGCGCCCGCCACGGGTGCGGTCCTGGGGACCGTGCCCATCGACGACGCGGCCTCGGTGCGCGCAGCCGTGGCGCGGGCGCGGGCGGCCCAGGCCGGGTTTCGTCACACGAACCTCGACGCCCGGGCGCGCCTGCTGGGGCGGCTTGCCGACGCCATCGTCGATCGCATCGAGACGATCTGCGAGTGGGTGCTGACGGACGCGGGCAAGACCCGCGAGCATGCCCTCATGGGCGAGGTGTGGCCGGTTCTCGAAAAGCTGCGCTGGACGATCCGGCACGGCGCCCGCCATCTCGCCCCGGAGCCGGTCTCGGCCGGGCTGTTCGTGCACAAGCGCGCGCGCCTCGAGTACCACCCGCTTGGCGTCGTGGGCGCCATCGTGCCGTGGAACTACCCGTTCCAGAACCTCCTCGGCCCGGTGATCACGGGGCTTTTCACCGGCAACGCCGTGGTCGTCAAGCCCTCGGAGCACGTGGCCTGGTCGTCCGAGAAGATCGCCCGGCTCGTGCGGGGGGTCTTGCGGGACGCGGGGTACGATCCGGATCTCGTGCAGATCGTGCAGGGGGAGGGGCCCACCGGCCGGGCGCTCATCGAGGCGGGGATCGACGGATTGTTGTTCATCGGCTCGGTGCAAAACGGCAAGAAGGTGCTGGCCGCGGCGGCCGAGCGCGTGATCCCGGTGGTGCTCGAGCTCGGTGGCAAGGATCCCTTCATCGTGTGCGACGACGCGGACCTCGAACAGGCCCTCCACGCCGCGATGGCGGGCTGCTTCATCTCGGCGGGCCAAAACTGCGTGGCGGCCGAGCGCCTTTTGGTCCACCAGGCCGTCTACGACGACTTCGTGGAGAAGCTCGGCGCCAAGGTGCGTGCCTTGCGGCAGGCGCCGCCGTCCCTCGACGCCGTGGTGGACGTGGGGGCCTCGACGACCCCGGCCCAGCGCGCCATCGTCGAGCGCCTGGTGGACGACGCCGTGGCCCGGGGCGCGCGCGTGGTCGCCGGCGGACCGCAGGCCCCGCGGCCGGCCGAGGGCACGTTCTATCCGCCGACGCTGCTGGCCGACGTGGACCCGTCCATGGCGATCTTCCGCGAGGAGGTGTTCGGCCCGGTCCTGTGCGTGACGAAGGTGGTGGACGACGAGCAGGCCATCGAACTGGCGAACGCCACGGACTACGGGCTCGGTGCCTCCGTGTTCTCGAAGGATCTCGCGCGCGCCCGGCGGATCGCCGAGCGGATCGAGGCCGGGATGGTCACGATCAACGACTTCGGCGGGATGTCCTACATGGCGCAGGAGCTTACCTTCGGTGGGGTCAAGGCGTCGGGGTACGGGCGCATGAACGGCCGGGACGGCCTGCGGGCCTTCTGTCGGCAAAAGTCCGTGTTGGACGAACCGGTGGCGCTGGGGATCGCACACGAGCTGTTCCCCGTCGCGCCCGGCGATTACGGGCGCATGCTCGGGGTCGTGCGCCTGTTGTACGGCCGCGGTCCGTTGCGGCGCCTGCGGGGCGCGGCGCGGCTGTTGCGAAGGATCGGGCCTTCGTCATGAGCGAGACCTTCGACTACATCGTCGTCGGCGGCGGGGCGGCCGGTTGCGTGGTGGCCGGGCGGCTGGCCGAGCGCAAGGCCGGCCGGATCCTGCTGCTGGAGGCGGGCCCGCGGCCGGAGGACCACCCGGAGACCCTGTCGGCCGACGGCTACAAGCACGCCTTCGTCAACGACGCGCTGTTTTGGGATCGGTTCACCGTGCCGCAGGGCGCGGCGGGCAACCAGCGCTTCTTCGTGGGGACGGGCCGGGTGCTGGGCGGCAGCGCGGCCGTCAACGGCATGGTCTACACGCGCGGCGATCGGCGCGACTTCGACGCCTGGCCGCCGGGATGGCGCTTCGACGACGTACGCCCGGACTACGAGGCCCTCGAGGCTCGTCTGGCTCCGCGGCCGCGGCCGCCCACCCGGTGGACGGAAGCGTGCATCGACGCCGCGACGGCCCGGGGGCTTCGCCGGTGCGACGACCTCAACGCGGGAGACCTGGGAGGCGTCATCGGCTACGAGCCCATGACCTACGACGGGGACCGGCGCCGAAACTCCTACGTCGCCTTCGTGGCGGAGCCGGGGCCGTTCGAGAACCTGGAGATCCGCACGAACGCGCGCGTGCACCGCCTGGAGTTCGGGGGCGAGGACGGCCGGCGTGCCGTGGCCGTCCACTACGAGCGCGACGGTCGCGTGGTACGGGCGCGGGTGCGCGGCGAGGTGATCCTCGCGGCCGGGGCCCTCGAGACGCCGAAGATCCTCATGCTGTCGGGGGTGGGCGCCGGCCAGGCGCTGCGCTTCGTGGGGATCGAGCCGCGCGTCGAGAACGAGGGGGTCGGGCGCAACCTCCACGACCATCCGAACGTCCCGCTGTTCTTCTGGTCGCGGCACGTCGTGGACTGCCTGTACCCGCAGATCTACAGCTTCCGCCGCACCTACGCCGCGGCGCCGCTGCCCGCGGGCCAGCCCGACACCTGCTTCGTGTTCTGGCCCGCGCCGTCGGCCATGAAGGAGGCCGTCCAGCGCATGCTTCCCGGCAAGGTGCTGCCGCCGAAGATCTACCACGGCCCGGGCAAGCTGCTGTTGCGCAAGGCGGTGGGGGCCTTGTTCGACACGCCGCCGGCGGCGCGCATGGTGGATCACCTCTACGGCATCGTGGTGATCCTCGGCAAGCCGCGCAGCCGCGGGTCCGTACGCCTGGCCGGCCCGAGCGCGGACACCCCGGCGGTGATCGACCCCGCCTACCTGTCGCACCCGGAGGACCTGGCGACGATGGTCGAGGGCGTGCGCTTCGCTCGGAGCCTCGCGCGTGCGGGCACGCTCGAGTCGTGGACGCGGGCCGAGCTGCTGCCGGGGCCGCTCGTGCGCGACGACGAGGCCATCGCGCGTTTCGTGGAGAAACAGGCGATCACGACCTACCACTTCGCCGGCACGTGCAGCATGGGCACGTCGGACGCGCACCCGGTGACCCCGCGCCTGCGCCTGCGGGGCACGCACAACGTCCGGATCGCCGACGCCTCGGCGATCCCGGAGACGCCGGTGTCGGCCCTGCAGGCGCCGAGCATGCTCGTGGGATATCGGGCCGCCACGTACCTGCTCGAAGACCGGCCGTAGTCGCGGCGCGGCGGCCTTACTCGCCCGCGGCCTTCTTGCGCTGCTTCTTGACCTGCTTGCGCAGCAGGAAGATGTTCTGCGCCGCACGCACGGTCACGTCGAGCTCGTGCACGACCTTCTTCATCTCACGCAGGAGTTTTCGCAGGTCCTTCGTGGCGGTCTCGAAGGAGCGCACGGAGCGGTCGAGGTTCACCATGGCCGTCTTGGCGGTCTGCATCACGTCGTCGGTGCGGCCGAAGGTGCGGTCGGCGGTCTCGATGGTGGCGCCGGCCTGGTCCGCCACCTTCCCGATCCGACCCATGAGGCGGTCGGCCGTACGCACGAGGGGCAGCGTGCGGTCGAGGGCCTTTTCGAGGTTCTGGAGCAGCCCGATGGCGCGCGTGTAGAGTTCGCCGTCGTCCGTCATCATGCGGCCGACGGTGTGGGTGGGGTCGCGCACCGTGGCCATCAGGGCGGCCGACTCGGTGATGAGGCGGCGAAGGCCCGTCTGCTCGTCGGCCAGGACCTCGGCCAGGTCCGCCAGGCCCGCCAGCAGTCGGCGCACGTCCGTGGCGGCCGGGTCGTCGCTGAACTCGGACAGCAGCCCGGCGAGGGTCAAGGGGGGGTCGGCGGGCAAGGTGGCCTCGTCTTCGAGGACCGCGCCCCCCGGCGGCCCGAGGTCGAGGGCCAGCGACGCCGTGCCCAGGAACGTGCCGATGGCCGGCGGCGTGTCGATGCGCACGCGGGTGCCCTCGCGGATCCGGTCGCGCACGTCGCCGTCCACGTAGAACGACACGTCCACGTCGTCGTTGTCCGCAAGGGTCACGTCGTCCACCCGTCCTACGACGATCCCCTTCAGGCGCACGGGGGCGCCCGGGGAGAGCCCCTGGGCGTCCGGGACCACCACGTGGAACCGCGCCCGGCGGGTAAACGGCAGGTCGCCGCGGACCGCCATCCATCCCAGGGCGACCGCCACAACCACGGTGACGAGCAGGAAGACGCCCGCCCGACGCTCGAAGCGGGTGGGTTGGAGATCCTCGGTCACGGGGCGAAGTGCAGGGTGCGGGCGAGCAGGGGGGGCATCTTGTCCACGGGCCCATCGTAGAAGATCCGCCCACCGAAGAACAGCACGATCCGCGTGGCGAACATGCGGATGAAGTCCACGTCGTCGTCCGCGACGAGGCACGTGGTGCCGCGCTCGGGCAGGGTCTTGAGCAGGCGGGCGACCTTGCTGCGGCCCTGTGGGTCGAGCAGGGAGCTGGGGTCTTCGGACAACAACAGGCGCGGTTCGAGGGCCACGGCGCGGGCATAGGCCAGGCGCTTTTGCAGGGCGGGCAAGGTCTTGCCGGCGCGCACGGTGGTCCACGGCAGAAGGCCCAGGTCGTCGAGGGCCCGTTCGACGCGGCGGGACAGCTCGGGCTCGGCGCGCACGCCGTGGTAGCGCAGCGGCAGCGCCACGTTCTGCGCGAAGTCGAGGTTCGCGACCACGCCGGCTTCGGCGGGGACGTAGCCGAAGTCCGTGCGAAGGGCGCAGCGCTCGGTCCGTTCCAGGGTCGCCAACTCCACCCCGAACACCTCCACCGCACCGGCGTGGGGGGTGTCGAGGCCGGCGAGCGCGCGGACCAGGCGCGTGCCGAACGCCTGATCGGGGCAGACCAGGCCGACCGACTCTCCCGCCTCGACGGCCAGGTCCACCGGGGGCAGGTCCGGCTCGAGCTGCAGGGCACGCAGGGCGAGGAGGCTCATGGCAGCAGGATGCTCAGCAACGCGCTCAGCAGCACGCAGGTGACGAGGGCCGACACCAGCGTGCGCGTGACGGCGGGGGGGATCCGCGTCAGGTCCCTCGGCACCGAAAGGCCCGCGCGGCACGACAGGGCGGCCAGCACCAGCCCGAACACGAGGGCCTTGACCGCGGCGGACAGGAGGTCGGTGACTTCGAGGTGGGCGAGAAAGCTCCAGGCGGCGATGCGCGGGTCGTTTTCGATCCCCAGGAAGACCGCGGCCCCGATGCCACCGGCCTGCGCCGCGGCCAGGAACAGGGCGGCCAGGCCCAGGGCGGCCGTCACGAGCCCGACGAAGCGCGGCACCACCACCATCCGCACTGGGTCCACACCCAGGGCGCTCATGGCGTCGATCTCCCCGCGCGTGCGCATGTAACCCAGCTCCACCACGATGGCGGGGCAGGAGCGTACGATGAGCACCAGGGCGGCCACCATCGGCGCGGCCTCGCGCGACAGGATGTGCACGGCGGCGCGCGTGACGGCCGATTGGTTCTGTGCGCCCGGAAAGAAGATCCCGAGGGAGCTCAGGAGGGCACCGCCGGTGGTCACGCCCAGGAACAGGACCAGCGGCACCGCGTAGGCGCCCGAGAAGACGATCTGCCGCGCGCTGTGCTCGCGGACGACGGGGTTGGCGATGCCGTAGCGCCCGGCGAGGCCGTGGGCGGCCATCGCGATCATGAGGATCGACGACCAGCCCCCGCGCAGTGCGGACAGGAGGGATCGTCCGAAGGCGGGGGACATCGGCGGCCATGATAGACGCTCGGGGAGGCTGCGGCGAGGCGTTTAGCCGGTGTGCTGCGGCCGCCTGTGGCATGATGGGTGCGGCGTGACCCTACGCGATGCGATCGAACGGCTCGTGGACCTCCTCGAGGCCCACGAGGGCGCCGGCGAAGGCGACGCGGGGGCGGGTGCGGACAACTTCGAGTGCGAGGGTTGCACCGACTGCGTCGCATGTCGGTTCTGCGTGGCGTGTGTGGCGTGCGAGCGGTGCTCCTACTGCGAGGCGAGTGAGGGGCTCGTAGACTGCACGCACTGCCGCGCCAGCGTCGATTGCGAGGCGTGCAGCCACGTGGCGCACGGCCGCGCGCTGCGGGATTGCCGCTACGTGGTGCTTTGCTTCGATTGCGAGGGCTGCACGCACTGCTTCGGCTGCGTGGGCCTTCGGGACGCGGAGTTTTGCTTCTTGAACGAACCACTGCCGCGCAAGGTCTACTTCGAGCGCGTGCGGGCGATGGAGGCGGCGCTTTCGCGCCTCGAGACGGCCGGGGTGCTTCTGGCGTTCGAAGACGACCTGGACCGCTGGCTCGAACGGGTGGACGCCGCGACCCGCGGGCCCAGTGCGCCGGCGTCCCCGGACCCCGGGGGCGAGGCTGCGGTCTCGGACGAGGTGGCCTCCGTGGCGGCCGGGCGACCCAGGCACGGGAGCGTGCGCACGGTGCGACGGCCGGCGCGCCTTGACGCGGGCGGCGGCCGGGCGCAAAAGCCCGATCCATGACCGACCACGCCTACGATCTGGCGATCCTCGGCTGCGGCACCATGGGCGAGGCCATCGCCGCCGGTCTCCTCGACGGGGGTGTCGTGTCGAAGGACCGGCTGTGCCTTTCGGTGCGGCGGGACGCCCGCCGCGAGGAGCTCGCCTCGCGTTACGGCGTCGCGGTGACCCTCGACAACGTGGCGGCGGCCCGAGACGCCCGGGTCGTGCTCGTCGCCTTGAAGCCCCAGCGCTTGCGGGCGGTGCTCGACGACGACGCCATGCGCGCGGCGACGGCCGGTGGGATCGTCGTGTCGATCGCGGCGGGGGTCGCGCTGGCGCGCCTGGAGCACTGGCTGCCCGGCGCCCACGTCGTGCGCGCCATGCCGAACACGCCGTGCCTCATCCGCGAGGGGATGACGGTGCTCGCGCCGGGGGCGGGCGTCTCGCCCGAGGAACTGACGTGGCTGTCGAAGGTGTTCGGCAGCGTCGGCGACGTGGTGGTGCTCGAGGACAAGCTGATGGACGTGGTGACGAGCCTCAACGGGTCCGGCCCCGCATTTTGCTACGTGATGCTCGAAGCCCTGGCGGACGGTGGCGTGATGATGGGCCTGCCGCGGGACGTGGCGCTTCGGATCGCCGCTCGGGTGTTTTCGGGGTCGGCCAAGATGGTCCTCGAAACCGGCTTCCACCCGGCGGCCCTCAAGGACCAGGTGACCACGCCCGCGGGCTCCACCATTGCGGGGCTGTTGACCATGGAGGACGGCCGGATCCGCTCCGTCCTGGCGCGCACCATCGAGGCGGCGACGAAGGTGGCCGCCCGCCTGGGCGAGGACGGCGGGTCCGAGGCGCCGGGTTGATGGCCCGTAAGCCCATTGATCCCGTCGCCAGGACGACGATGCATCCACGCTTGTCGCGTGCGCTGGCCGAGCAATATCGACAGGACTCTTGCCGCGGAATGCCTTGCAGGTGGAGCGCCGTTCCGCCCTGGCCTCGGTTGGAAAGGATTCGCGGGCATGGATCCGTTCCCCGCGCCTGTCTGCGCGTTCGTGCCCGTTCGTGTGCCCGTGCTGGCCCCGTTTGCGGTGCCGATAGATGCCAAATTTGGCCGTAAAGGTAGGCCCTGCCTGCGGTGCCTCGCACGCACCGCCTCGGAGGATTCAGATGTGGGCGCGGGTCGAGGGGGTGCCGAGCAGTCGGGCGGGGTGCGGTGGTCGCGGTAGGACGTGGACCCCCAGGCGGCGGGCGATGCGGGCCCCCGGGGCGCCGACCCGGGTGACGACGACGACGCGCCCCACGCCTCGGCGCAGGGCCTCGGCGGCCACCTCGAGGCCGCCACAGGGAGCGCGTGGGCCGAGGTCGAGCCGGGTTTCCACGACCGCGAAGGCGCCTCGGGCGACTGCGTCGAGGGCGGCGTCGAGGGCGGTCTGGCCTGCGGCGTCGATGCCGGCGCGGGCCAGACCCGAAAGGCGTGCGTCGAGGCGCGCCCCGTCGGGGTCCACCACGAGCGCCGTCAGCCGGCGACGTTGCACTGGCCGGTGCCCTCGGCGACGTTGTTGTCGGTACGGCACTCCTTCCAGGGGTGCGGGGGCATGCCGTCGTCTACGACCACGAACACCGGCGTCGTGCCCTCCATTACGCCCGCCGGCGGGTTCGGAAGCGGCAGGTAGAGCTGCTCGGCCTCGGCGGAGTAGAGCTCCTTCGTGGTGGCGAGCGTGCCCAAGAGCGTCCCGCCCATCATGGGGTTGCCGGCGTAGAAGCCCACCGGCACGCCCGGGGGCACGGCGGCCTGGCCGATGTTGCGCACCGTTGCCACGAGGCCGTACTCGTCGTTGCCGCAGTACGGATCGATGGTGGCGACCAGGTCCGGGGCCGAGAACTCGCCGAGGGGCTGGACGTTCTGCCGGAAGTTGTTGAGGCGCGGTTGCGTCCAGTTCGGCGCCTCCACGGCCGGGATCGAGCCGTCCTCCTCGACGTTCGTGACGTGGTAGGGGTGCTGGTTCCAGATCCGGCGCGTGCGGACCCAACGGCCCTCCGCGTCGCCGAAGATCCGGACGCCGCGTTGCTTCGAGTTGTTCTCGGGGCAGACGAGGCTGGAATAGTCGTTCGAGACGGCCACGATGTCGGCATGGCCGTCGTTGTCCACGTCGGCGACCACGGGCAGTTCCTGCAGCGTGCCGGTGGTGTTGCACGTCTGCCACAGCACGGTGCCGTCGGAGCCGCGGTAGATCCGCAAGTAGTGCTCGTCGGAGTAGACGACCTCGGCGCTGCCGTCCCCGTCGAAGTCGAACACGGCGCTGCCGGTCTGGGCGGACGAGCAGTCCTTCGTCTGTGTGATCCACAAGATCGTGTTCACGTTCGGGACGTTGGGATCCATGATCTTTACCCCATCGAAGACGGCATACCCGACGCCCCCGGCCACCCCCAGGTCGGGGACGCCGTCGCCGTTGAAGTCGGCGATCGTCGGTGGGCCGCCGCCGTATGAGCTCCCGACGGATCCCGGGGGACAGAGGGCGGGCGACAGCGGCCCATTGATGTCCACCCCCTGGCGCAGGATCTGGTAGCCCGCCGGCAGCGCCGGGGCCACCCGCCACACGTGGTAGCTATGCGTGGCGATGTCGATCACGGCGATCTCGGGATTCGTGTCCAGGTCGAAGTCGGCCACCGCGACCCAGTTGCCGATAAACGGCGTGGTCGTGACCTCCGTGCCGTCGGCCTCGTACACGGCCGTGGGCCCGACCACCTCGAGCACGCCGTCGGCGTCCACATCGGCGGCGACGGGGTTTACGAGGTTCGGCAAGGTCGCCTTCGTCGCGCCGGTGGGGCCGTCGAGGACGGCGGCCTTTACGAGGATCTCGGGTGTGCCGTCCTGGTCGAAGTCGGCGATGGACGGCATGAAGCACCCGCCGGCGTAGCTCGACACCCACAGGGCCGTGCCGTCGGCGTCGAACGCGCGCACCTTGCCCGTGTCGGTGCACGTGACGATCTCGTTGCCGCCGTCGCCGTCGATGTCACCGGCGGCGATCGACCGGCCCGGCCAGATGGCGTCCGTGGCCGGGGTCACCTGCCACTTGTGGACCACTGCGCCGTCCACGATGGAGATCGCGTGCAAGGTGCCGTCGTTGTTGTAGGCCGACCCGGCGAAGGTCGAAAAGACGATCTCCGGGATGTCCTTTTCGTCCACGACCCCGTCGCAGTTGTCGTCGTCGAGCTGGATCACGACCGGCGCCATCATGACGTTGCCGTCCGTCCAGGCGAACTTCAGCTCGGGCTCGAACGACGGTGGCGGCACGTACTCGCACTTGGCGATGCACGTGGGCGGGTCGCCCGGGTCCTGGCCGTCGGGGCACTCGGGCGGCTTGGGCAGGCACTTGCCCGTCTTGAACTCCGCCCCGCCCATGCACGCGCCGCCGGTGCCGCCGGTGCCGCCGCCGCCGGGATCCTCTCCCAGGGCGTACTCGCAGTATTCGTCCTCGGCGCACTCACTGGCGTCGATGCAGTCCTGGCCGGGTGTGACGCAGGATCCGAAGGAGCACACGTCGCCCGCGTCGCAGCACACGTCTCCGCACGCCAGGTCCGCGTCGCAGCACACGTCGCCGGTGCACACCCCGTCGCAGGTGTCGGGGTCGCAGGCCGGGCCGGTGGTGTCCGTCGTCGGGCCCGCGCTGGCCGAGTCGGAGCCGGCGGTGGTCCCGGTCCCCGTCGCCGACGTCGAGCCCGTGGTGGCGCCCAGCGAGGTGGCGCTTTCGCTGCTTGCGGCCGTTTCGCGCCCCCCGCCGCCGCTGCAGGCGACCGCGCCGAGGAGGGTCCAGGAGAGCCACGGGGTCCGCTGGAGGTTCATTTTCTTCTGTGAGTCCATGGTGGCGTCCCTTCCGTACCGTCGTTTTAGCACGCCGGCGACCCCCGGTGGGCCGTGCGTTTTTTTCGTCTGCACCGGCGGACCGTGGTAGGCGCAAGGGGGAAGGACGCGCCCCATGCCGATCCTCGAATTCTCGGACGTCACGAAGACCTACGGTCGGCCCGGCAAGGTGCCCCCGGCCCTCGACGGCATCTCGTTCGCCATCGACGCGGGCGAGCTCGTCCTGCTGGTGGGACCGTCGGGGGCCGGCAAGTCCACGCTGATCCGTCTCGTCTTGGCCGCCGAGCGCCCCGAGCGGGGTGTGATCCGCGTGGCGGGCCGGGACATCTCGCGCCTTCGGCGGGGATCGATCCCCTATCTTCGGCGCAACGTCGGTGTGGTCTTTCAGGACTTCAAGCTGCTGCCGGAGGCGAGTGCCCGCGAGAACGTGGAACTTGCCTTGCAGGCGCTCGGGTGGCCGCGGCCCGTGGTGCGCGAGCGCGCGGCGTGGGCGCTTGCGAGCGTGGAGATGGCGGATCTCGCCGGGAAGCCGGTCTGCCGTCTGTCGGGCGGCGAGCAGCAGCGGGTGGCCGTCGCGCGGGCGATCGCCGCCGCACCGCCGATCCTCCTGGCGGATGAGCCCACCGGGAACCTCGATCCGCACCTTACGACCGAGCTGCTCGGGCTGCTCGGGAAGATCGCGGCGGCCGGTACGACGGTCGTGGTCGCCACCCACGACCCGGCCGTGGTCCAGGCGCTCGCTCCGGCGCGGGTTCTGCGACTCGAAGGGGGGCGGCTCGTGGCCGACCGACCGGATGCCCGCGGCCCCTGGGTCCTCGACGGCGGCGTGCCGGCGCCCGTCCCCACTGCGGAGGCCGTGGCATGACCTTCGAGGTACGGCCCAGCCGCCTGGCCTCCCTCGGGTACGTGGTGGCCCGGGGCTTTCGTGGCATGGTGCAAAGCGCCCACGTCCAGATCCTTGCGGTGGGTACCATGGCCGTGTGCATGCTCCTGCTGGGCGCGGTGACCCTCGCCTGGCAAAACGCGCGGGCCGTCTCACGCGACCTGGGCGTGGACGTGCCGGTGACCGTGTACCTGGCCGATGACGCGCCCGACGGGGCGGTGCGGGATCTGGCCGCGGCGGTCGAGGCGCTTTCGGCCGTGGATCGCGTGGTGCGGGTGCGGCCCGAGGACGCACTGGATCGCCTGGTGCACGGGCTTTCGGGCGAGGCCGAGTTGCTCGAAGGGATCGACCCGGACACGCTGCCGCAGACGCTCGAGATCTACCTGGCCGACGGGGTGCCCGCTCGGGTCGCGCCGCATCTGGCGGCCCGATTGAGCGGCCACGAGCTGGTCGAGGACGTGGAGGTGGCGGGACCATGGGCCGAGCGCGCCGAGGCCATGGTCGAGACGCTCCAGCGGCTCGCCGTGGGTGCGGGCGCGCTGGTGGTGCTGGCGTGCGCGACGATCGTCTGGAGCACGATTCGGCTGGGCGTGTTCGCCCGGCGGGCGGAGGTTCACATCCTGCGCCTGGTCGGGGGCACGCACGCCTTCGTGCGCGGCCCCTTCGTGGTGGAGGGGATCGTGCAGGCCACGGTGGCGGTCGCCGTGGCGCTCGTGGTCCTGCACGCCGCCTTCGACATGGTGCGGCCGTACCTCGAAGACGGGCTGTCGCTCGTGTTCGCGGCCGGGGCGCTGCGGTTCTTTTCCCCCGAGGAGATGGCCTTCGGGTTGGGGCTCGGGGCCGTCGTGGGCTACCTCGGGTCGCGCGCCGCGGTGGCGCGGTACGTGGAGGTGTAGCCGGTGTCGCGCGAGCCGTGGAGGCGTCGGGCGGTGCGCTGGGTCGCTGCGCTGGCGCTGTTGGGGCCGGCGGCGGCGTGGGCCGGGCCGACCGGGCACGAGGTGGCCGCGGCGCGGCGGGCGACGGCCGCCCTACGCGGGCTTGCGGCCTTGGAGCGAGGGGGCGTCCAGTTGGGCGAGGCAGGCCGGAGCCTCGCGTACGCCCGTTCCGTTCTCGCGTACGAAAGGTCCGAAAGTGTCCGAAAACTGTCGGCATACGAGGTGCGTCGGTTGGCGCGGCGCCAGTCGGCACGGCGGCGCGGGCGGGCGCTTTACAAGCTGTCGCGCGGCGGGGTGCTGCGGGTGCTGTTCGACGAGGACCGGGCCGACACGAGCGCTCGGATCACGAAGGCGCGGACGGTGCGGGCGCTCGTACGGCACGACCTGGCGGAACTCGCCGTCTATCGCGCGGCCGAGCGCCGCGCCGGGGCGGCCCTGGCGGCCTCGGTCCGGACGAGCCAGGCGCTGTCGGCGCTGGCCACCTTCGCCGACCTCCAGGCCGATCTGGTCGAAGGGGGCCGGGAAGGGCTCGCGCGTGCCGCGGCCGAGGCGGAAACGGCGGTGCGCCGGGCCGCCGCTCGGGGCGCACGCCTGCCGCCGGGGCTTCGCCGCTCCCTCGCCCGTGAACGCCGCTCCCTGCGTCGGGCCCGTCGTTCCCTGCTGCGGCCCCGGGGGCTCGTGCGCCCGGTTCGGGGGCGTGTGGTCGGCCGCTTCGGGCCCTACCGCGACAAGGTGCTGCGCGTCGAGGCGGAGCGCGCCGGGATCGAACTCGCCGCCCGTCCGGGCGAGGTCGTCCGCGCGGTGGCGGCGGGCAAGGTGGTGTTCACCGGGGAGATCCCCGGCTTCGGGCTGGTCGCGGTCATCGATCACGGCGATGGGTTCTTGAGCGTCACGGGGCGGCTGATGGGGCTTGTGGTGGCCCCCGAGGCGCAGGTGGCGGCTGGAGGTCCCCTGGGCCGGGCGGCGCCGAAGACCGAGGACGACGGTCTGGGCACCACCGTCTACCTGGAGCTGCGCCATGGCACGCGGCCCATCGACCCGGCGCCGCTGCTGGCCCGTCGTCGTCGGCGCGCAGCGGGTTAGCCGGACGCGCGAGCGGGCCCCTTCGATCTCGGGCAACGGGTATATGGTTTGGGAGCCCATGAAGAACCCCTCCTTGTGTCTCGTGGCCGTTTGCGCCCTGGGGATCGGGTACCTGGCCGGGTCGGCGCACCATGCGGCCAGCGCCGGTTCGCCGCCACCACGGTCACGGTTCGCCAAACTCGACGTGTTCGCGCGGGCCCTTTCGATCGTGGAGCAGCAGTACGTGCGCCCCGTGGACGACGTGGCCCTCGTCCACGGCGCGCTGCGGGGTATGACCGGCACCCTCGACCCGCACACCACGTTCCTGGCCCCCAAGGAGGCCCGGCTACTGCGTGAGGAGATCGAGGGCGCCTTCGGCGGCGTGGGGATGGTCGTCCACCTGGACCACGATGAGCAGGGACGGATCGTGCTGGTGGTGGACGACGTGGTCCCCGAAAGCCCCGCGGCGGAGGCGGATGTCGCGCCCGGCGATCGGGTCGTGCGTATCGAGGGGCGGATGGTGGCGGCTTTCGCCGACCTGGTGGAGGCGATCACGACGATCCGCGGCAAGCCGGGCACGACGGTGGCCCTGGATATCGTCCATGACGGGACAGAGAGGACCGTACGCCTGACGCGGCGGACCATCGCGGCACCCGCGGCCGACGTGCGCTACCTGGGCGACGGTATCGGTCACGTGGTGCTGCGGACCTTCGCGGAGGGGGCTGCGGCCGAGGTGCGGCGGGGGGTCGAGGCCATGGACGGCCAGGCCGAACGGGACGGCGGGCTGGCCGGGGTCGTGCTCGACTTGCGCGACAATGGCGGAGGGCTGCTCGACGAGGCGGTGGCGTTGGCGGACTTGTTCCTTGCGCGTGGGGTGATCGTGCGCACGCGCGGGCGCGGCGGTGTGCTGCTCGACCGGCGGCGAGCCCACGCCGCGGGCACCATGCGGCGCCTGCCACTGGTGGTGCTCGTGAACCGCGCGTCGGCGTCGGCTTCGGAGATCGTCGCCGGCGCGCTGCAGGACCACGGTCGGGCCATCGTCGTGGGTGAGCGTACGTACGGGAAGGGGTCGGTGCAGACGCCGTACGAGCTAGGGGACGGCAGCGTTCTCAAGATTACGACAGCACTATACTATACGCCGAAGGACCGCGTGATCCAGGCGGCCGGGATTGCGCCGGACGTGGCGGTGGGGGGGTTGCCCGAGGGGGTCTCGGAGGTGCCGACGCGGCCCGACCTACCCCCGGAGCGGGATCATTTTCGGCACCTTCGTGTGGCGGCGCGTACTCCTACGCCTGCGCCGCGGTCCATCGCTCGGGCCCTGCGGTCGGCCGGCGACGACCATCAACTTCGCGAGGCGGTGCGCGTACTGCACGTCGAGGCCCTCGCGCGGCGGAGGTAGGTACGGGGTGAACCGGATCGACCGCGCCGTCCTCGTGTTCGTGGGGGCTTGCGCCGCGGCCATGGGACTTGCGCCGCCGCCGCCGCCGGTACCCCTGGTGCAAAAGGCCGATCGTGCGGTCATGGAGGCCTCTGCGCGCGCGGCGGCCGAGCGCGCGCGAGCGTGGACCCAGGCCCATGGCGACCACGTGTTGCCGTGGGAGGAGGCCGACGGCCACCTGGCCATCGTTATTGATGACGTGGGCCGGGAACTCCACGTGTTCGAGGCGCTGGTCAGCCTGCGGCACCGGTTGACCTTCAACGTGTTGCCCGGTGCGCCGTACACCCGAGGCGTCCAGCAGCGCCTCCTACTGGACGACCGGCGGCCGCGCGAGGTGTGGCTGCACCTTCCCATGGAGCCAATGCGCGGCGAACTCATGACGGCCGGCTCCGAGACGCAGGAGGTCTTCTTGCGCGTGGAAGATTCTCCCGCCGTGCTACGGAGAAAGGTCGCGCAGGCCCTCGTGGCGGTGCCGTTGGCGGTTGGAGTGGGGCACCACATGGGGTCGAGATTCACGGCCGATCGCCCGGCTTTGTGCGCGGCGCTCGCGCCCATTTGCGCGCGCGGGCTCGCGTACCTCGACGCCCGGACCACGGCGGCGAGCCAGGCCGAAGGGGTGGCGGGGACGCTCGGGTGCCCGCGGGTCGGGCGGCGGCACGTGTTCCTCGACGCGCAGCCCGGGGAGGCGGCCATCGAGCGCGCGTTGTGGTCCGCCGTCGAGGCGTCGCGAAAGGCGCCGGTGGTGGCGATCGGTCACCCCACCCCCGCCCTCGCCCGGGTTCTGGGCCGGGCCGAGGACGAACTCGTACGGCGGCGGATCGGAGTCTATCCCCTGTCGGAGCTTTTGTCCCACCTCGCCCCACCTGATCCCACCACCCCGCACGCGGGGGGCTGTTCCGGCCCAAACGGGGCGTTTTGAGCGCCGCCTCGGGCCGTCGCCTTGACACGCGCCCGCCCCCATTCCTACCCTCACCCGTGCGGATGGCGCTGCGCCTTATCATCGAAGACGACGAGGGCGCCACCACGATCGTGCCCCTCGGGGGAGAAGCCGTCACGATCGGGCGGCAGGAGGGGAACACGATCCAGTTGACCGAGAAAAACGTCTCTCGGCGGCACGCGCGCCTTTGGTTCGAGGACAGCACGTGGGTCATCGAGGACCTCGACAGCTACAACGGGATCAAGGTCAACGGCGAGTTCATCGAGCAGCGGGTCAGTCTGCGCGAGGGCGACGTCATCCAGATCGGGGACTATCACCTGGCCCTGGCCGAGGACACCGCGCGCGTCGCCTTCGGCGGGCGGCCCACGGCGGCCAACCAGCAAGACGAGCCGATCCTGGCCAGCTCCAGCGCGCACCTGCCCGTCGTCGCGCCCGATGCGCCGGCCACCGAGTCCAGCCAGGTGGTCGCGGGTGAGGTGGGGGCGGCCCCCGCCGTCGCGTCTGCCGAGCCGCCGGCGGACGAGCCGGCGGGGGGGACGAAGGCCGTGCCGATCCTCGTCGGCGTGGGGATCGTGCTCGCGCTGGGGGCCGCGGGATTCTTCGTCCTGCGATCGGACCACGACCGGTCGGGCGCCGCGGCGGCGAGCGGCGCGGCCCCGCCGCCGCCCGTGGTGGCGCAGTCGGGGCCGGTCGGCGAAAAAACACCGGTTTCCCAGGTCCCCGTGGGCCAGAGGGGCGTGGCCCCGGGCGCGACGAAGGCCGCGGCCCCGCCGCCTGCCCAGCGCGATGGTGGGACCGGTGCGCGGACGTCGGAGCCCGACGGTGGGGCTGCCGCGCCGGCCGCGGCCGCCGCGGACGAGGACACGGATGCCGTCGCGGGCTCGCGCCCCGGTGCAGCGCCCCCGTCCCGAAGCAAGCGACGCCGCAAGCGCCGCAAATCGGCCGCCGCCGCCGCGCCACCACCGGCACCTCCGGCTGCACCCGCGGCGTCGGCGAAGGATCCCGCCGAGCTGCTCAAGGAGGCCCGGGTGGCCCAGATGCGCGGTCAGTCGGCGAAGGCCTATCGCCTGGCCGCCGAGGCGAACAAGATCCGCCCGTCCTCGGCGGCCCTGCGAGTCATGGGCGTGGCGGCGTGCAAGCTCGGGGACACCGGCAAGGCGCGGTCGGTCTATCGCAAGCTGTCGGGAACGGCCAAGTCGGACATGGCCAAGCTGTGCGCCCGGCAGGGGATCGACCTGTGACCGCGGCACCGGCTGCGTCGCGGTAGCCTTCGGGGCATGCGCCACCTGGCCCGTCGTTTCCGCTCGCTCACCGGGCCGTTCGTGTTCGCGTGCACCGTGGCCGGAACCCTCACCGCGACGCGGGTCGGCGCGGCCCCCTTCGAGGAGACCACGCCGGCGACGATCGGGGCCACGGGTGAATGGTCCAACAAGGTCCGCTTGGCGGACATCGACCACGACGGGGACGTGGACATCCTGTTCGCGAACGGGGCCGGGTACGCCGCGCCCGGCGGGCCGGAACCGAACCGGGTGTTCTTGAACCAGACGGTGGAGGCCGGTCCCGGGGCGCCGTTCGTGGAGGCCGGCGCCATGGACGATCCGGCGCGGGTCATCGTGGCGCGCGACCTTTCCGGGGACGGGGTGATCGACTTGTTCGTGGGACCACCTGGGGCACGCAGAGCCGATTGTTCGTGGGCACGGGCGGCGGCGCTTTCACGGAGGTGACTGGCACCCACCTGCCCGCGATGCCGGGCTGGATCGGCGACGCCGATCCGTGCGACGTGGACCTCGACGGCGATCTGGGGCGGACATCCCGCCGACCAGTCGGCCGGCCGGGTCCGGCTGTGGCGAAACGAGGGCGACGGCATGTTCGTGGACGCGATGGACGAGGCCATGCCGGCGACGACCGTGGGCTGGTCGTGGGAGCTGGAGTGCTTCGACGCCGACGACGACGGCGACCTGGACGTGGCCGTGTCCTGCAAGTCGTGCGCGGGCTCGAAGCTCTACGACAACGACGGGACCGGCGCGTTCGTGGACGCCTCCGACGCGCGCATGCCGGCGCTGCCGAACAACTACGAGTTCGAGACCATGGACCTCGACGGCGACGGCGACCTCGACCTGGTGACGATCAACGATCACGGCCCGGGCACACGGGGCGGGATCTTCGAGAACGACGGCGGTGTCTTTACGGACGCCACGGACCTGCGCTGGCCCATGACCGAGAACCCGGCCGGCGACGACAACATGGTTGCCTTCGTGGACGTGGACTCGGACGGCGACCCGGACTTCGTGGTGGCGGGGCTTTTCGGGCAGCCCGACCGCCTGATGCGCAACGACGGTGGGATCTTCTCGATGGACGCCGCGGCCTTCGCTCCGGCCGACAGCCCCGGCTCCCTGGGCATCGCCGTCTCGGACCTCGACGGCGATGGGCGCTGGGACGTGGTGCTGGCCGAGGGCGAGGCGGCCTTCGCGGACCGGGTGTTCTTCGGCGTGGACGTGCCGGTGGACACCGCGCCGCCGGTCATCTCGAACGTCACGATCCCCGAGGCCGTGGAGGCGGGGATCGTGCCGGTGCGCGCTCGGATCCACGACCACAAAAGCCCGCTGGAAGCGCACGATCTGGCGCGTGCGGAGGTCGTGGTGGCGCCTTCGGACCCCGGCGGCGGTCCGGCGGCGGCCACCGCCATGCGCTGGATCGGCGAGTACCAGTTCATGGCGTCGCTGCAGCTTCCCGACGGGCGCTACGACGTCCAGATCTGCGCCGAGGACCGCCGGGGGAACGAGCGATGCACCGATCCCGTGCCGCTGCAGGTCGGCGAGCCCGCGGGCGGGACGACGGGGGGCGCGACGGCGGGTGCTTCGTCCAGCGGTCCTGGCACCACCGGGGCCGGTCCGGACGCCAGTGGTGGTACCAGCACGTCCGGGGCGGAGGACACCGATCCAGGCGCCGCCGCCTCGGGGGGCGGTTGCGGCTGTCGCACGGCGGCCCGCAAAGGGCCCGCGGTGCTTGCGGTGTTCCTCCTCGTGGCACGCCGGCGCCGTGGCCGGCGGCGGCGGCCGGTTGCCAACCGTGGGCCCGCGGCGTAGGCCTTGGGGCGTCATGGCCCCCCACCGTTTCCTCGTAGCCGCCGTGGCGCTCGCCGCCGCCGTGCCGGCGTGCCGTCCGCCGCGGCCGACGCCCGCGCCGCCGTCTGCGTCGCCGGCACCGGTTTCCATCCCCGAGCCTGCCCCCGAACCGGCGGATCCGACCGCGGACCTGCCCGCCTGGGCCGTCGCGGCGGCCAAGAAGATCGCGGCGCACCGGGCCGTGGCGGGGCATCGAGCCTACAAGCGCCTGGCCTTCGTCGCCGACACCATCGGGCCGCGGCCGTCGGGCTCTACGGCCCTGGCCCGCGCCATCGACTGGGCGGTGACGGAGCTTGCCGGCTACGGGTTGGAGAACGCGCGGCGCGAGCCGGTGATCGTGCCCGTGTGGGTGCGGGGGAAGGAGTCCGCGAAGGTCGTGGCACCGGTCGAGCGCGACCTCGTGATGCTCGGACTCGGCGGCAGCGTGGGGACGCGGGGGCGGATGCGGGCGCAGATCGCGGTGGTCGATCACGTGGACGAGATCGCGAAGAAGGGCGCGGCGCTTGCCGGCAAGATCGTCCTCATCAACCAGGTGATGCCGCCGTACGATGTCGAGCGACATCGTGCGTTCTACGGAGAGACCGTCGTGGCGCGCAGTCGCGGCGCCATCGAAGCGGCGAAGGTGGGCGCCAAGGCGGTGCTCGTGCGCTCGGTGACGGCCCACAGCCTGCGCACGCCGCATACCGGGGCGATGCACTACGCCGAGGGGGTGCCGAAGATCCCCGCGGCCGCCGTGACGGTCGAGGATGCGGAGTTCCTGGTGCGCAGCGCCAGGCGCGGGCCGGTCACCGTGGAGCTTTCCATGGGGGCTCGTACCCGCAAGGACGCGCCCAGCGCCAACGTGGTGGCGGAGCTGCCCGGCCGGTCGGAGCGCGACGCGATCGTGCTGCTCGGCTGCCACATCGATTCCTGGGACGTGGGCGACGGCAGCACCGACGACATGGGTGGTTGCATCGCGATCATGGAGGCGGCCCGGATCCTCGCGGAGCTCGAGCTCTTCCCGCGCCGCACGATCCGCGTGGTGCTGTTTACGAACGAGGAGCACGGCCTGCGTGGGGCCAAGGCCTACTTCGAGGCCCACGGCGGCGAGCGGCACGTGGCGGTCTTCGAGGCCGACGCGGGGCAGGGGGCGCCGCTGGGCTTCTCCGTCGCCGGGCCGGCGCGCGAGCGCGAGGCGCTCGAGGCGTTCCTGCCGCTGTTTCTCGACTTCGGCGTCACGGCGTTCGTGGCCGGCGGCGCCGGCGCGGACGTCTCGCCCCTGGTGGAGGCCGGCGTGCTGGGGATCGGGCACCGTCCAGACGGCAGCCGATACTTCGATCTGCACCACAGCCCGGCGGACACGGTGGACAAGATCGACCCGGACCACCTGGCGATGAACGCGGCCGGGATCGCGCTGCTCGCGTACATCCTGGCCGAGCGCCCACGGCCGGACGCCTCGTAGGTCGGGCCGGGCGTCGGCCGGCGGTGCTAGGGGTGGACCTTGCGGGCCCAGGCGTCTTCGGCCTGCCCCGAGACGGTCGTGTATCCGAAGAAGATCGGATAGCCGTCGTCTGCGATCACCACGGCGGTGCCGACGTCCGTCAGGCCGAGGTCGCCGTTGTAGGACGCGGTCCAGGTCAGCGTACCGTCGGCTTCGGTGCGGCCCATCAGGATGTTCTGCTGCTCGCCGAGGACCACGGTCGAGCCCGTGAAGAACACGACGCCGTCGTCGCGCCGAGCCAGGGCCAGGCCGTCGTCCACCAGCGCCGAGGGGCCGTCGTAGAGGGTGGCCCAGGTGCGCGTGCCGGTGGGGTCGTATGCGACCACCCACACATCGACGTCGCCGGCCGAGGGCGAGCCGAGCACGCCCGTGACGTAGGCGTTGCCGCTTTCGTCCGTCCGGATGGACCGCGCCCGCTGGAACTTGTCGGGCTGCCCCGGGAAGGCGTCCTTCCACTGCAGAGCGCCCGTGTCGTCGAAGCCGGCGACCAGCCACTTGCTCTCATCGAGGGGCGCATTGTAGTCGGTCGTGCCGGCCACCCAGATCTGGGTGCCGTCGTAGGCGACCGAGTAGAACAGGTCGTCGAGGGCGCCGTCGCCGTCGTAGAGGGTGGCGAACACCTCGTTGCCGTTCTCGTCGAGGGCGAGCAGCAGCCCGTCGATCCCGTTCGCGCCGGGGACGTTGCCGGCGAGGAGGTACGTGCCGTTCGGGCCGATGGAAAGGCCCCGCGCAAGATCGGTCCCGCCGCCCATGGAAGAAGACCAGGTGTAGGTCCACGTGGGCATGGCGTTTTCGTCGTATCGGCGGAGGAACACGTCCCAGTCGTCCGTCCCCGCGTCGATCTCGACGTGGCCGGAGATCACGAACGAACCATCGTCGTGCACCCACAGGCCGTACGCGCGTTCGTCCGTGCCGGGGGCCACGATGTCACCACCGACGTCCTCGGCGACGGCGGTGTCTTCGGTCCCGTCGGGATTGAGGAACCAAAGGAGCGTGTCATAGCCCGTGTCGGCCTGGGTCCATCCCAGGGCGAGGAAGCGGCCGTCGGGTAGCCGCGCCGCGGCGAGCACCTCGTCCGTCTTGCCCTCACGGTCGTACGTGGCCGTCCAGATCGCCTTGCCCGACGATGGCGTGCAGTCCGGTTCGCACCCGTCGAGTGGGTCCTGGTTGCCGTCGTCGCAGACCTCGTCGCCTTCGACCACGCCGTTGCCGCACACCGCGCCGGGGCCGGTACTCGAAGCGGCGCTCGTCGAGCCGGTCGTGTCGGTGCCGCTCGTGGAACCCGTGGTCGTCCCGGGCCCGGTGGTGGTCCCCGTGTCGGTGCCGGTGGACGTGCTCGTGCTGCTCGAACCACCGCCGGAGCAGGCGAGGAGGAAGGCGGTGCACAAAAGGGGGAAGAGATGCGACGCGGTCTTGCGCATGGAAACCTCGAAGACAGGGAAGACGATACCTCGAAGAAACCTGGAAGGGGGGCGTGGGTCCGTGCTCGGGACGGACCCGCGCGCCTGGGTGGAGGGCCGGACCGCTACGGGCAGGCCCCCTTCGATTCAATGTCCTGACCGTTTTCGTTGGCGATGCACTCGTTGTCGTAGGTCATGCCGTCGCAGGCGCACACCGGGTCGAGGAAGAGGGGGCAGAGCGTCGGGCGTGGTTTGCACACGCCCGGCAGACCCTTCCCGCACATGTTGTCGGAGTAGTCGCAATAATCCGTGTCGGGACACGGGGTCTGCGGGTCGCAGGGCAGCGGCTGGTTCTGGCACTCGCCGGTGTACGCCACGTCCACGCCGGCGGCGAGGGCCTCGCACTCGTTGCCGTAGGTCAGGTCGTCGCAACCGCACACCGGGTTCCAGATGTCCGGGCAGAACAGCGGCTTGTAGACGCATTCGCCCGGCAAGCCGTCGCCGCAAGCGTCGTCGGGGTAGTCGCAGACCTGGTCCTTGGAGGGGCAGGGGTTCATGGGCGTGCAGCCATCGATCCCCCCGGTGGTCGAACCGCCGGTGGAGGAGCCCGCGCCGGTGGTCGTGCCGGGTCCGGTGGAGGAACCCGCGCCGGTGGTCGTGCCGGGTCCGGTGGTGGTGCCGGTTCCGGTGGAGGAACCAGCGCCCGTGGTGGTGCCGGGCCCCGTGGACGAGGTGTCGCCCGTCGTGGAACCGGCCGTGGTCGTGGTCGTGGTCGTCGTGGTCGTCGTGGTGGACGTGGTGCCGGATGTGGATCCGGCGGTGGCCGTGCCGGTCGATCCAGTCGATCCGGAGCCGTCGTCGCCGCATCCGGCGGCGAGCACGACGACGCTGAAAAGCGTAGGAACCCAGAGGGTGCGAAGAAAGGTCATGGATGTCTCCTTTGTCGATGAGGTCAAGGGGCGGTCGTCACCTGGCAGGCCGGGCGATTGCCACCGCCCCTCAAGTATAAATCCGTGTGATTGGCGGCATCCACGAGCGCTTTTGCACTAGCGTGTGACTGGCGGGGCCGGGGCGCCCCACCGAAGGCGGGTCAGCCAACCTGCACCCGCACGGCGCGCTCGGCCACGATGGCCGGCTCGTCCGGGTCCACACAAAACACATGCGCTCGACCCGTCTGCCCGTCAAATTCCGTAAGCAACCAGAACTCCAAAGTCCAACGGTCGTGTTCACTGGCGAACGGGGGCGCCCAGCCGGCCACCATGGCGCCGCCGAGTTGGCGGCGATGCGCCCGCGCCCGCTCCACCGCGCGGAAACGCTCGGTCCCTTCCAGGAAGCGGCCGAGCTTGCGACCGAGGGCCTCGTCCACGTTCACGCGGCGGCGCCCGGTCAGGCGAAACTCCTCGACGGCGAGGTCGGGCAGCGACAGGATCCCCACGTAGGTCTCAGAGGCGTCGATCCCGTCGAAGTCGGGCACGTCGAACTCCGGGTAGAGGTTGTCGGTGTCGATGGCCGCGATTCGGTCGGCGAGGGCGCCTTCGACCCGTCGGGTTTCCTCGGCGTCCTGCGTGCACAGCACCCGCAGCAGGAGGAACTTCGACGGCAGCCGGTGGTCCCAGTCGAAGATCGTGAAGATCCGGTGGTAGGCCGTGCCGGGGAATGGCACCAGATCGGGCAGGGCGCTCGCGAGCGTCGCCCGACGTTGCTCGTCGGGGGCGAGGGCCTGGTCCGCAAGGCGCACGTGCACGTGGTCGGGTGTCGCCAGGGCGGCCCGTATGGACGGGAGGTCGGGCACGGTCGTCGTGTCAGGCATGGAGGGTGTGCTCGGTGGCCTTCGACAGCGCCTCGACCAGGCGCGCGATGGTGGACGGATGGAGCTTGAGGGCTGCGGGGGCCACCACGAGCCGCGCGCTGGATTCGAGCACGGTTTCCACCTCCACGAGGCCATTTTCGAGGAGGGTGGCGCCGCTTTCCACCAGGTCCACGATCTGGTCGGCCAGGCCGGAGACGGCGCCGAGTTCCACCGATCCCGAAAGCTCGATGAGGTCGGGGTGGATCCCGCGGCCGAGGTAGTGTGCGCGGGCGATCCGCGGGTACTTGGTCGCGACGACGAGATCCATGCCCCGCCGAAGCCCTCTCGGCGCCGCCTTGGGCTCCGCCACGACCATACGGCATCGGCCGACGCCCAGGTCGAGCGGCTCGTACAGGTCCACGCCGGACTCGAGCAACGTGTCGAGGCCAGCGACGCCGACGTGGGCCACGCCGCGGTCCACGTACGTGGGGACGTCGGCCGGCTTGACGAGCAGCACGCGGTGGCCCGAGGGCAGGTCGAGAAGCAGGCGGCGCCCGGCCGCCGCGACGCACGAAAGGTCGAGCCCCGCTGCGGTCAACAGCGGCGTGACGGCCGACAACAGCCGCCCCTTGGGCAGGGCGAAGACGAGGCGGTCAGGCACGGGCGTCATGGTAGCGCGTGATGCGGGCGCCGAGGGGGGCGAGCTGGCGCTCGACGGCTTCGTAGCCGCGGTCGAGGTGGTACACGCGAAGGATCTCCGTGCGGCCCTCGGCGACCAGGCCGGCGAGGACGAGGCTCGCGGATGCCCGCAGGTCGGTGGCCATGACGGTGGTGCCCAGGTATCGGGTCGGGCCGCGCACCACCGCCGTGGGGCCGTTGACGGTGATGTCCGCGCCCATCCGCAGGAGCTCGGGTACGTGCATGTACCGGTTCTCGAAGATCGTCTCGGTGATCACGCTGCGGCCGTGGGCGCAACTCGCCAGCACCATGAACTGAGCCTGCATGTCCGTGGGGAAGCCCGGGTGCGGACGTGTCGATACGTCCACCGGGTCGAGGCGGTCGGGTCCGCGCACGCGCAGGCCGCCGGCCTCGACCGCGAGCTGCACCCCAGCCTCTTCGAGCTTTGCCAGCACGGCGTGCATGTGGTCCACCGGGGCGTCCCGCAAGAAGACGTCCCCGCCGGTGATCGCGGCGGCCACCGCGTACGTCCCCGCCTCGATGCGGTCGGGCAAGATGGCGTGATCCACCGGGTGCAACGTGTCCACGCCCTCGATCTCGACGACCGCCGTCCCCGCGCCGCGGATCCGTGCGCCCATCTTGTTGAGCACGACAGCGAGCTCCTGCACCTCCGGTTCCCGTGCGGCGTTTTCGAGCACCGTGGTGCCCTCGGCGAGGGCGGCGGCCATCATGACGTTTTGCGTGCCGCCGACCGTGACCTTGTCGAACACCACGGAGGCGCCGCGCAGCCGCTTGCAGCGGGCCACCACGTAGCCGTGGTCGAGCTCGATCTGTGCGCCGAGGGCCGCAAGGCCCTTGAGGTGCTGGTCGATGGGGCGCGCCCCGATGGCGCACCCGCCGGGTAGTGAGACCCGCGCCCGCCCGTAGCGTCCCAGCAGCGGGCCCATGACCGTGACCGAAGCGCGCATGGTCTTGACCAGCTCGTAGGGGGCGGCCAGGGGCCCATCGGCCACCTTCGTCGTGTCGAGGGTCAGCGTTTCCTCACCCTCGACGGTGCAACCGAGGTGGCGTAGCAACCGGTTCATCGTGCGCACGTCCGCAAGGCGCGGCACGTGCCGCAGGGTCGAAACGCCGGGGGCGAGCAGGGCGGCGCATTGCAGCAGCAGGGCGGCGTTCTTCGCCCCGTGGATCTGGATCGCCCCGCGCAGCGGGACGCCCCCTTCGATGACGATACTGTCCATGGTGTGTCAGCGGGTGCGGGCGGCGTCCGACAGGGATTTGCGTGTTCGGTCCAGGTCGTCCAAGAGACCACCCTCATCTCGAAACGCCGGGGCGTCGGGGACGCCCGGGCAGCCATCGAGGGCACGAATCGTGACCGTTCGGGTGATCGGGCCGAAGGACCGGTCGAAGGTGGGTTGCGGGAACATGTGATGGATCGTGGCCGCCGCGTGCAACGTGCGGCCGTGTTCGATGGACAGCAGCACCCGCCGTTCCATCCAGATCCCCTTCTCGCCGTGACCGTCGGACCAGCGGCTCTCGATGGCCGCGACGGGGCCGTCGTCGGTCTCGTACACCCCGGCGAGGGTTTCCTCCACGTTCGGCGTCACGCACGGGCGCAGGTGGTTTTCACGGCCGCCCGCGTAGGTGTCGGGGTCGATGCAGGCCGTCTTGTTGCACCGTCCCTCCACCCGGGCCCCGCGCCAGGACGTGCCCTCGGCCACGAGCGCCCGGGGCAGGGTCGGAAAGGCCAGCGCGAGGAAGTCTTCCATGGGGTCCCAGGTCCGGGCGGTGCACGGGGCGGTGGGCGCGGCGGGGCCGTGGGCGTGGCGTCCGAGATACACCTCGCGCCGTGCCCCGCGGGGGGCGACGCGCACCCCCTTGTAAAAGAGGTCGGCGCGGACGGTGCGGCCTGCGGGGATCGGGCCGGGGCGGACGCCGAAGGGTCGGCTCGAAGGCAGGGCGACGAGGGCGCCGGAGACGCTCGGCTCCTCGCCCAGCGGCGGCGTGTCGTAGTCCACGGCGATCGCATAGGCGAACGGGCAGTCGGCGGTGGGGGCCTGGTAGGAAAGCGACACGAAGCGCGGCGGGACGGGGCGCGCGCCGGGCAGGACGGCTTCGACCCAGGCGGGCGGTGGCGCGGCGGCGCATCCGGCCGCCGCGCACGGAAGCAGGAAGGCGGCGAGGCACCGAAGGTGCGAAGCGGTGGGGCGCAGGGCCGACACGACCGCCGGACGATGCCACAGCCGCCCGGGGTTCGGCCACGACCAACGTTGCGGGCGTTGCCTGCCGGGCCTCGAAGTGTCTTCCGTGTCCGCGGCCGGGGGCTCGTGAGCGTGGCTCCACCCCACTGGGCTCGGCCCGGGGGTGGACGCATCGGCGCGGAAACGCCGAAAAGTTGCACACGAGCCCCGGGCGATGCCCCATGGGTGCCATGGACCGCACCGAGCTTTGCCAGCGCACCGTGCTGCATTCGACCCGCCTGCGCCGCGCCTGCAGTGCGCTCGTCGCGGCTGCCCTCATGGGCGCGTCGAGCCCCGCCGCCGCGGCCGGCACGGACCGCGACGTCCTGGCGATCGGTGTCACCGGCGACGACCGCGCCTCGCTGTGGCCCGTGGAGTTGCGCCTTTCCCTCGCGGCGGCGGACGGGCCGGCTCGCCCCCTCGCCCCCCGTACGATGCTCGTGCGGGACGGCAATCGCATGGTGTTCGACGAGGCCGTGTGGACCGATCGTGGGCTCGAGCGGTTCTCCCTGGTCGTGACCCCACGCCACCACCCGGGGGGCGTCGTCGAACTCGAGTGGGAGTTGACCGTGTGGTTTCGCCCCTACGCCCTCGGGCCGGACGGCGATAGCTGGCGGCGCTACCTGGCCTTTCGAGCGGGGCTGGGCCCGCGCCCGCCGCTCGAAAGGCCGGTGCTCGTCGCGGTGCGCGCCGACATCGTACGGACCCGGGGCGAGGCCCGCGAGGCGACGATCCGCGCCGCGGGGCGCGCCTACCGACTGGTGCTGGCCGCCCGGACCACCCACCCCGGGGATCGTCCCGGATGAAGCCCGGCCGGGCGTGTCATCGAGCGCGGCGTACGGTGGCGAAGCCGGCGCGATCGTCGTACACACGGCGCACACCCGCCATGAAGACCCCGTTTCGCCTCGTCTCCTTCTCGGTGGCCCTCGCGCTACTGGCCCCCGGATGTCTCGTGCTTCGCAAGGACCACGACGCGCTGGCCGCACGCGTGGTCGAACTCGAACGGACGCAGGCCGAGCAGGCCCGAACCCTCAAGGTGACCCTCGACAAGGCCGACGAACTCGCCCGAATCCTCGAGGAGAAGGTGGCCGAGGCCGAGGCCCTGCTGCGCCGCAACCAGGCCGACCTGGGGATGCGTGTGGAGGCCCTGGAACTCGCCGTCGAGACCCTGCGGGGGCTGGTGGAGAACGCCGAGTACGTCGCCAAGGCCGGCGGGCAGGAGCTGGCAGAGCTTCGGCGCGACCTCGACGAGCGGCTGACGAAGCTCGAGGAGAAGCTCAACGAGGCCACGAACATCCCCGAGGGCAAGGACGCGCTGTGGGCCGAGGCCCTGCGCCGTCAAAAGGCCGGGCGCCACGCGTCGGCGCGCAAACTGCTTCGGATCTACCTGTCGCGCTACCCCGACGATCCGAAGGTGCCGGAGGCAAAGTTTCGTGTTGGACTTACATACTTCTCCGCCCGGGACTATCCGGCGGCGCTCGGCGAGTTCTATCAGGTCATCCAGGCGCATCCGGACAGCCCGGTGATCGCCGACGCCCTTTATTACTCCGGCCTTGGGTTTGCGCGGATCGGGCAGTGTGCGAATGCCATCGCCTACTTCAAGGCGCTCGAACGACCCAAGGTCGCTGCCCCGGACAAGTACAAGAAGGCGGCCCGCAAGCAGGTCGCGCGGCTCGAGGGCGACGACGGTACGATCTGCCAGGATCGTGAGGACCGGCAGGCGGGGGCAGCCGGGCGGCAGGGCGCTGGGGCCGCGGCGCCAAAGAAGGCAAAGGCCGCCGCGAAGGGACGCCGTCCGTAGCACACCGCCAGCCGCGCCCTGCGAGGGGGCCGCGCGATTTACTCTCGGAGGTAGGTTCGGCGGCCGAGCACGTCGGCCACCCCACTGCGTCGCGTGACGGTCGGGTCCACGCGCAGGCGGCGGCCGGATTCGGCCGCGTCCTGAGGCGACAAGACCTCGACGTTCACTTCGAGGGGCACCTCGCCTTCGAGGGATCGGACGAAGGACAGGGTGTGGGTGCGGGCTTCGTCGGCGGTGGCGGCGACGACAGCGAGATCGGCGGTGTAACCGCACACGCCCCGGGGCCAACGCAGCGGGGGCGCCTTCGACACGACGCGGACCACCACCCAAAACGGCACGAGGTGGTCGCTGCCGCCTTCACCGTGGGTCTGCAGTCGTTCGAGCAGTCGCGGCGACCAGAAACCGTGGTCGGCGGCCACCTGCAGGACCCACCGCGCCTCCTCCCAGCGCTCGTCCGTGGCGAAGGCGTCGAAGACCTCCTCGACCACGATCCGGCCGTAGTCCTTGTCCACCGAGCCCGCCCGCTCGGCGAGGAGATGGATCGCGGCGTGCAGCAGGCGCGAGGCCCGCGGGTCCAGCGGCCCTTCGAGCGACTCGCGCAACCGCCCGAGCGCGGCGCAGCACAGCGGCTCGTCCGGGGCGAGGCCGTGGGCCCGTTCGAGGTGGGCGAGGGCCGCGTCGGTCCGGCCGGCGTGGTGCAGGGCGATCGCGTAGTTGAAGTGGATCGACGGCGCCTCCGGGTCGAGGGACACCGCGCGCTCGAAGCCCGCGCAGGCGGAGTCGGTCTCGCCCAGGTCCGCCAGGCAGACGGACCGGTCCACGAGGGCCGCCACGTCGAACGGCGCCAGTTCGAGGGCGAGGTCGAAGCGCTCGACGGCCTCTTCGAGCCGGCCGCGGACCTGTAGGGCGCGGCCGCACGTGCGGGCCGCGCTGGCGCGTAGCGCCGGATCCAGGGCCTCGTCCTGGACGAGGGGGGCGGCGACGTGGATGGCGCGCCGAGGACGCCCGCCTGCCAGATACGATTCGGCCAGCGCCAGCGCCACGTTCGCGTCGGCCCCGTGCGCGTGCGCCGCGGCGAGGATCCGCTCGGCCTGCCGCCGCCGGCCGGCGGCCCGTGCGGCGCGGGCGTGTGCCACGACCAAGGTGCCGTTCCCCGGATGCTCGTCGAGCGCCCGCGCCGCCATCGCCATCGCCCGCGTGTGCTGGCCGGCTTTGGAAAGCGCCCGGATCCACACGTCGTACAGCCGCACGCGGTCGTGGAGCGGCCAGTCCGGGCGCCACGCCCCGCGCAGCATGGTGACCGCCGCGCCGGGGGCCCCTTCGGCCACCAGCAGGTTGGCGGCCTCGTACAAGACGTTGGCGTTCATGGGCAGGGTCCATTCATGGCACGGCCGCGCGCAAGTCGCAATCGCCGTCCGGCACCGGTCTGGCGGCGATGTGCATTGCCGCGCACGCCGGCCCGCCGCCAGCGGTGCATGATGGAGCAAACCGGCCCCGGCTTGCGATCCGGACGAAGGCAGGCGACAATGGGGCCATGTCGGGCCGGAATCTGTCTCCACGACTCGGAATCCTGCTGTCGGCGGTCCTCCTGGGCGCGGCGCTCACGCCGTCGGCGGTGGACGCCTCCTCGAACGCCAAATCCAAGGACGAGGGCGAAAAGGCGCGCCTCATGGCCCTCGTGAAGGTCGAGATCAAGCTCGAAAACGGCAAGATCGTGCGGCACGCCGGGGAACTGGTGGAGTGGGACGAGGACGCGACGGTGGTGTTCGACGGGGGCGGACATTCCCACGCGCTGTCGCTGCACCTGCACCCCAAGGACGACAAGGCCAAGAAGATCAGCGTCAAGATGGCCTACGACCGTGACTCGTCGCCGGTCCTGGCCCCGTTTACGTTCGATACGCGAGCGCGCAAGCGGGAGATCATCCAAAGCGACGGCGGGCTCGCGCTCGCGATCACGATCACCCCGAAGAAGGCCAAGCCCCAGGAGAACAAGCGACGAGACGACAGCATCGACGGGCCCTCCGATCCGAACGATCCGCTCGACGGCCTGGAGTAGCCCGAGCCTGGATGGCGTTCGTGGGGGTGGCCGCTGCCGGCTGTCACCCCAGCGCGGCCCCACGGGCGCCGTGGACGCGTTTCGGCCCGCAACCGACCGCCGTCGTCGTGCGGTCGCAGGGCGCGGTGGTGGCCGTGTACCGGGCCTTCGTGCCCGTGGGGGGGGCTTTGCACCTGGTCGCGCCCCAGGGCCCGGCGCGCTGGACCATCGACCTGTCCGTCCAGGGGGAGGACCCACGCACGGGCGGCCGGACCGTGGCGGTCTGGGTTCGCGCGGGGCCGGCGCGCTCGGTCGTGGCCGCCCCGGTGGTGCGTCTCGAACGGGGTGAGCGGACGCGCGTTCGCATCGAAGGGGCGAAGCGCCCCGCACTCCTCGTGGAGATCGCCTGGCCCGCCGCCGCGGCCACCGGGCCGGGGCCGTGCCCGTGGCCCGGCGGGTGACCGTCCGGCGCCCTGGAGCGACGTTGCGTACTTGCCGTGGCCCGCGGGGGGCGCGGGCCGTTTCGGCCGCTCGTTCGGGCTCGACAACGGGCGTCGGGACGTCGTAGTCCATGCCCATGGCAGGCAGCACCAGTCGCCGTAGATTCCTCGGGACCGCCGTCACCGCGCCGTTGTGGCTCGGGGCGTCGGCGCGCTGCAGCGGTGGCACGGGCGGCTCGTCCGGCGGGGGGAGCACCGGGACGACGTCGGGTGCTTCGTCCGGCTCGTCCGGCGGCGGGTCGTCGGCCACGACGTCCAGCACGTCGTCGGCGTCTTCCTCGTCGGCGGGGCCGGGGACCGCGGGCGAGACGACGGGGACGGCCGGGGACACCGGCACCGCCGGCACCTCGATGGGGGGCGTCGGGGCGTGTACGCAGCCGCCGGAGGTGCTCATTGCGAACAACCACCCCGCAGCCCACAGTCTGGTCGTGCCGCTGGCCGACATCGAAGCCGGCGTAGACAAGACCTACGACATCCAGGGGGCCTCGGCGCATCCGCACACGGTCACGATCACGGCGGCCGACTTCGCCGCGCTCGCCGCGGGACAGCCCATCCAGATGGAATCTTCCATGGACGCGGGCCACACCCACCTGGTGAGCGTCGTCTGCGGTTGACCACCCATCACGCGCCTACGGCCGGTAGGGCGTGGTGTAGCCCGGGGCGCGGTAGGCGTGGGCCGAGAAGAACCGTTCCACCAGGAACAGCCGTCGGCGGCCGTCCTCGGTGTCGGCCAGGTTGCGTTGCTCGCCGGGGTCGCGCGCGAGGTCGTAGACCTCCTCGGTGCCCCGATGAAGGTCCAAGATCGCCTTGACCCGATCGGGAAACACGAGCGCCCAGATCCGGCGGCCGGCGTCGAGGGGGATCGGGCGGTCCCGGCGGACTCCGCCGCCTTCGAGGGCGGGGCGCAGGCTGGTACCGAGCCAGGGTCCGGGGATCGGTGCCCCGAACAGGTCGAGGATCGTGGGGGCGACGTCGAGCAGGCTGACGGGGTCGTCGATGTGCCGCGGTGCAAGCGCCGGGTGGTGGATCCACAGGGGGATCCGGACCAGCTCCTCGTACACGGTGGCCGCGTGCCCGTACGTTCCATGCTCGCCGAAGGCCTCGCCGTGGTCGGCCGTGAGGATCACCACCGTCCTGCGGTCGAGCCCGTGTCGGCGAAGCGAATCGAGCATCGTGCCCAGGGCGGCGTCCACGGCCTCGATCTCGCCCACGTACCGCGCGAAGGGCGGAGCGCTGCGGGGGCCGCGGTACGGCGCGTGGGGGTCGAGGAAGTGGACGTAGTAGAAGGCCGGTCCCTCGGGCGCGTGTTCGAGGGCCTGCACGGCCGCCGGTCCGATCTGGAAGGCTCGCGATCCGGGCACGTGCTCGACCGCAAAGCCCCGGGTCGTGCCGTAGGTCCCGCGAAATCCGCCGCCGGGGGTGACGATCTCCGTCGCGACGCCGCGGGCCGCCAGAAGCTCGGCCAGGCGCGGGCCGTCGTCGTCCACGGGGAAGTACTTGCGCTTGCGCTTGAACGGGATCTTCCGCCAGCGAACCTGGCTGTACGTGCGTCCCAGGTGCACGGACACCATGGCCGGGGTGGTCGAGGAGGCCGTGGAGCGGGCGTTCGTGAAGACGACCGACCGGCGCCGCAGGGCCGCGAGGGTGGGCAGGCGCGCGAGGACCTCGGGGTCGTCGAGCACGTCGGCGCGCAGCGAGTCCACGACGACGAGCAGCACGACGAGGTCGGGGACGAGTGGCGGGCCGGTGGGTCGGTCCCGTGCGTCGGGGCGCGGCGTGAACCGGGCCGGGTCGAGGCCATAGCGCTCGGGATCCACGTCGAGGATCCGGGCGCGTACGGTCCGCACGAGGTGATCCCCGGCGGCGCCGAGCGCCCGCGGCAGCACGGCGCCGGGGTCTCGGTGGATCGCCACGCGGACGGCGGCAGAGGACGGCAGGGCCAGGATCCCCAAAGCGGCCGCGACGATCCGGCGGTGGGTGGCGGGTCGCAGGAAGGGCAGAGGGACCGACCACCGGGCGGCCGCGACGAGGACGGCGAAGAAGCCGGCCGCGTGGGCCACCGGGTACTCTCCGGGGCGCACGCGAAGGCCGGCGTACGCGGCGACGGCGATCCCCAGGGCTGCCGCGAGCCGTCGGCGTGGCCCGTGGACGATGGCGCGGGCACGGTCGGCCGCGAGGGCGGCGGCCGGCACCGCAAGGCCCAAGGACGCCGCGAGCGCCGGGCCGAGCGGGGCCGGCAGGTTCCCCAGCTCCGTACGGCCGAAGTACGTCGTGGATGCGACGCTGGCCGCTGCGAGCAGAGCGAGGGCGGTCGCGCGCGCGGCCCGTGATGCGCGCCCGACCCGGGCCGTCGCCGCGACCACGAGCACCCACTGCGCGACGAGCTTCGCGAACTGGAGGGCGGCATCCTCAGGGTCGAGTGGCACGCCACGCAGGCGCACGAGCACGAGCACGTGGCCGAGCAGCGCCGCCGCCGCGGGTGCAAGGCCCCAGGCGGCGGCCGCTCTCCGGGGCGGGGGCATGGCCGTGGAACGTAGCAAACCGGCGATCGAATGCGCCCTACGCCGCCCGGTCGCGTGCCGCCGCCAGGAACCGGATGGCGTGACCGGCCAGGGCCTCGGGGGGGCCGCACGCGGCGGCGATCCCCGCCGCCGTCACCGAACCCGGCATGCCCCACGCCACGCTCGAGGTCGCGTCCTGCGTCAGGACGTGGCCACCGGCGCGGGCGACGGCGTGGGCGCCGAGCCAACCGTCGCGGCCCATACCCGACAGCACCACGGCCTGGGTCCTGGCTCCGAAGACCCGCGCCAGCCCGGTGAGCAGGTCGTCGGCCGACGGCGCCGGCCGCGGTGCAGGGGGCCGACCGGGATCGATCCACAGGCGAGGTCGGCCGACTGCGTCCTGGGCGACGCGCACGAGCCCGTGTGCGGGCACGATCCACGCGCGTCCGGACGGGAGCGGTCGGCCCGGTTGCGCGGGCACGACCCACGGCCCCAGCCGGCGCCCGAGGCGGCGCACGAAGCCTTCGAGGACTTCCGGACGCATGTGCTGCGCCACCAGGACGACGGCCCCCCGCGGTGGACCGAGTGCGCGCAGGAAGCGCTCGACCGCCCCGGGGCCTCCCGTGGACGCGGCCACGCCGATGGCAGCGAACGGCGGGCGGCTCGACACGGATCCGATCGTGCGGCCGCACGGTCTCGCGGGCGGGCCCCGATCCCGCCCCCACCGTCTCCTTTCGGGCCACCGCGCGCGCCCGCGGGCCCGTGCCCGTACCCTTACGCACACAGACGGGGGTTGTCTTCACGCTCCGGCCATCGGCCCGCCGGGACCGGTGCACGGTCCCGGTGCCGGTGCCGGTGCGCGGGCCCGTGCCCGTCCCCGTAAACCCCAGTGCTGGAGGTATCGAGCCGCCGCGGTGTCCGTGCCGGTGCCGGTGCGCGTCCCTGTAAACCCCAGTACTGGAGGCAGCGAGCTGCCACGGTGTCCGTGCCGGTGCCGGCTCGCGTCCCTGTCCCCGTCCCCGTAACCCCCATCGCTGGAGGCGCCGCCGAACGGGGGCGGGTACGGGAACGCGTACGGGTTCGGCCACGGCCACCGGCACGGCCACGGGTGCCCGTCCCCGTCCCGGTGCCCGTGCCGGTGCGCGTCGCTGTCCCCGTCCCCGTACACCGGAGCGCTGGAGTTACCGCCGAGCGTCGGCCGGCGGGTAGACCGAGGCGTGGCGGTGGCCCCGGGGGCCGGCCCGCGGGTCCTGTCGCGCGGCACCTCGGGGGGCGGTCCTC
>JALSIN010000375.1 GCA_026989935.1 Polyangiaceae bacterium
TCCACGGGGCACTGCGGAGCGGCCGGTCGGTGTGGGAAGGGGGCCTGCACGCCGGGGCCGTCGTGGAGCGGCGGGGATGGGGGATGGTAGGCTCGTGCGGACCATGTCCGCGTCTCCGCCCGTTGCTGCGCCGCCACGCTACGGCGCCCGATTCGTGGTCCGGAGGGCCCGCTCTGGGGTCTCCGGCGAGTTCGAGGCATGGATCGCCACGCCGGAGGAAACGACTTGCCACCGCGTCACCGTCACCGGTGCCGGCGTGCAGGTCGAGCCGACCCGCGACGACTGGGCCGGCCGCGAGCTTGAGAAACTCGCGCGAGCCATGGTGCGTGCCGGACGCCCGTCCGGGAAGTGGTGGCGCGCACCGCGGCCCGCCCGCGGCGGGTGAGCAGCGCGGTTCGAGGCGCCGGTCCCCGCCCGGCTGCGAGGTCAGCCGCCGGTCGAACCGCCCGTGCCGCCGCCGGCCGGGCAGCCCGGCTCGCCCTGGTCGCAGCAGGCGCAGAAGGCGTCGCCCGCGTCCATCTGGCACTCGCCGTAGTCGTACGTCACCAGGTTCTCGTCGCCGACCTCCTGGCAGGTCTTCAGGCAGCTCACCTCGGAAAGACGCCCGTAGCGGCAGTAGTGGGCCACGTCCGCGTCCACGCAAAAACTCATGTCCGTGTCGTTGCAGGCGGTGCCGGGCCCGGCGCCGCAGACGACCTCCACCTGGTTGGCCTGGGCGTTGTCGAAACAGCCGTAGGCCCAGTCCCACCCGTCGAACTGGCAGTTTTCGTCGGCCACCTGCGAGCCGTCCACCCACTGGCCGCCCTGGCAGATCCACAGGGTGCTGCACTCGATGTAGGCCGGGTCGGCGTGGCTGCAGAACACGATCCCCTCGTCCGCCGCCGTGCAGTCGGCCGGATCCGGCATGGCGGCCGGGGGACACACGACGCCCCCGCCGGTGGTCCCGCCGCTGGCCGTCCCCGTGCCGCCGGCCGTCCCGGTCCCGGTGCCGTCGGTGTCACCGGTCGGGCAACAGGCGTTGTCCATCGGGTCGTTGGGGTTGCACCAGTCGAAGCCGGGATCGCACCAGCAGGTGTTGTCCTGCAGGTAGGCGTTCGGGCCGCACTCGCCGCCGTCGGGGCAGCAGGAGTAGTCGTCCGGGTCGTCGTTGCAAAAGGAGTAGTCGGCCTCGCACACGCACTCGCCGCCCTGCTCGAAGCTGTGGGTTCCCGGATCGCCGCAGCCCTTGCCGCCGCCGGATCCGGAGACGATGACGCAGCCGACCGAAACGCCCAGCGCGGCGCCGGCCAGGGTGGACAGGAGGGGACGAAGCGAGGAACGGGTCGAAGAAGGCATGGTGGGGTCCTCCAGGGGCGGCAGGAAGCGAGGGGAGCGCGCCCGCGGCGTTCGACGCGCGGGCGCACCCGGTTATTCTGTACCATCCTTTGCCCGGCGTCGAACGCCGGATCAGCCGTCCTCGTTGCCGGAGACGGTCCAGGTGTGCCCGGACCGCAACAGCGCGTCGAGATCGGCCTCGCCGTACCGCTGGCGGGCGAGTTCGTTTTGCGCCAGGGCCTGGTGCTCGTAGGTGGGGGCCGGGTTGCAATAGAGCACGCCGAAGACCATGGGGGCGTCGGGTGGGCCCAGGTGGGCCAGCAGGGACGCCAGGCCGAGGTTCGTCTCGTCGTGGACCAGCACCTCGTCCATGGACACGCCGCCCTCGCCGATCGTGACCACCTCGATCCCGCAGCCGTCGCGGCGCATGCGAAGCCCCTTGTCGCGGTTCTTCCCGAACACGAGCGGCTGACCGTGGACCGCCCAGAGCTGCCGGTCGGATGCCACGTCCTTGGCCGCGACGTCCGTGAAGGCACCGTCGTTGAACACCGGGCAGTTTTGAAGGATCTCCACGAGCGAGGCGCCCTTGTTGCGATAGGCGCGCTCGTAGATCTCCATCAGGGGTTTTTGCACCGTGTCGATGGCGCGCGCCACGAAGCGCGCCCCCGCCCCCAGGGCGAACGGCAGCGGATGGACCGGGTAGTCCACCGAGCCGAGCGGGGTCGAGGGGCCGTGCTGGCCCAGCAGGCTCGTCGGGGAGTACTGCCCCTTCGTCAGCCCGTAGACGCGGTTGTTGAACAGGAGGATCTGCAGGTCCACGTTGCGGCGCAGCGCGTGGAGCAGATGGTTGCCGCCGATGCTCAGGCCGTCGCCGTCGCCCGTGATCACCCACACGTCGAGGTCGGGGTTCGCCAGCTTGACGCCGGTCGCCACCGCCGGGGCGCGGCCGTGGATCGTATGGAAGCCGTACGTGTTCATGTAGTAGGGAAAGCGGCTGGAGCAGCCGATCCCGGAGACGAACACGGTGTTCTCGGGGCGGACGCCGAGCTTGGGCAGCGTGCGCTGGAGGGCGGCCAGGATGGCGTAGTCACCGCAACCGGGGCACCAGCGGACCTCCTGGTCCGACATGAAGCTCTTGCGGGTCAGGGCAGTGGGGGTGTCGGGGGCCATGGGATCAGGCGTCCTGTTCGAGGTGTTGCAAGATGGCGTCTTCGAGTTCCGAGACCTTGAACGGCTGACCCGCGATCTTGTCGAGGCCGCGGGCGGGCACGAGGAACTCGCTGCGCAGGATCTTGACGAGTTGCCCGTTGTTGAGCTCCGGCACCAGGATGCGGTCGAAGCGCGACAGCAGCGCGCCGAGGTTCTTCGGGAACGGGTTGAGGTAGCGCAGGTGGATGTGGGACACGGCGGCGCCGCGGGCGCGGCAGCTTCGGACCGCCGCGTCGATGGCGCCGAAGGTCCCCCCCCAGCCGACGACCGCCAGCTTGCCGTGGTCCTCCCCGGTCGCCACGTCCTGCTCGGGGATCACGTCCGCAAGGCGCGCGATCTTCTCGGCGCGGACCTTCGTCATGCGGTGGTGGTTGGCCGGGTCGTAGGAGATGTTCCCGCTGTCGTAGTCCTTTTCGAGGCCGCCGATACGGTGGGCGAGGCCGGGCGTGCCGGGGATCGGCCACACGCGGGCCAGGGTCTTCGGATCGCGCAGGAACGGGTGGAAGCCCTCGGGGGCCTGGTGGAACTTCACCTCGATGGGGGGGATCTCTGCGATGTCGGGGATCTTCCAGGGGGCCGCGCCGTTGGCGATGTAGCCGTCGGTCAGGAGAAAGACCGGCGTCATGGCGCGAAGGGCCAGGCGTGCGGCCTCGATGGCCATGTGGAAACAGTCGCCCGGGGTGGCGGCGGCCACCACGGCCACCGGGGCGTCACCGTTGCGGCCGTACATGGCCTGTAGAAGGTCGGACTGCTCGGTCTTGGTCGGCATCCCGGTGGAGGGGCCGGCCCGCTGGATGTCCACGATGACCAGCGGCAACTCCACGGCGATGGCCAGACCGATGGCCTCCGTCTTGAGGGCGACGCCGGGGCCCGACGTGGTGGTCACCCCCAGCTTGCCCGCGAAGGAGGCGCCGATGGCGGCGCACACGGCCGCGATCTCGTCCTCGGTCTGGAAGGTGGTCACGCCGAAGTGCCGCAGCTTCGCCAGGTAGTGCAGCACGTTCGAGGCCGGCGTGATCGGGTAGGAGCCGAGCACCATCTCCAGGCCGGAAAGGCGCGCGGCGGCCACGAGGCCCCAGGCGGTGGCCTCGTTGCCCGTGATGTTGCGGTACTCGCCGGGCGGGAGCTTCGCGCGGGGGACCCGGTACGGCTCGATCCCGCTGGGCAACTCCACCGTCTCCCCGTAGGCGTGGCCCGCCTTGAGGGCGGCCTTGTTCGCGTCCCGGATCACCGGTCGCTTGGCGAACTTCTCGTCGAGCCAGGCCAGCGTCGGGGCAAGATCTCGGTCGAACATCCAGTACAGAAGCCCCAGCGCCCAGAAGTTCTTGCAGCGCAGGGCGTCGCGGCTGCCGAGCTCGAACGGCTCGACCGCGGCGAGGGTCTGCTTGGAGATGTCGATCTCGAGCACGCGGAAGGGGTCGAGCGAGCCGTCCTCGAGGGGGTTGGCCTCGTAGCCGGCCTTGCGCAGGTTCGCCTTCGTAAAGGCCCCCGTGTTGACGATCACGAGCGCGCCCGGCTCGAGGTCGCCGAGGTTGACCTTGAGCGCGGCCGGATTCATCGCCACGAGCACGTCCGGCCGGTCGCCCGGGGTCAGGACGTCGTGGTCGGCGAAGTGGATCTGGAAGCCGGAGACGCCGAAGGTGGTGCCGGCCGGCGCCCGGATCTCGGCGGGGAAGTCCGGGAAGGTCGCCAGGTCGTTGCCGGCCAGCGCCGTCGTCAGAGTGAACTGTTCGCCGGCCTTTTGCATGCCGTCGCCGGAGTCGCCGGCGAGGCGGACGACGACCTGGTCGAGCGTCTTGCGTTCGCGGGAGGGGTAGTCCATGGGGTCGTTCCTCGACGGGAAAAGGACGGCGACCCCTCGGGGGCCGCCGCCTGGGAGTATGGACCGCGCACCCGCGCGCTGTCACCTGGTGTGCACCCGTGGCGTCGCGCACCGCACGCCGGCCGCATCGCGACCGTGACGTTGCGCACGCCTATGCGCAGATCGACGAGCCTCCCTGCAGATCATAGCATGTCATGCCCGTCGGGCACGTCTTGCCATTCGAGCAATCGAGCGCGCACAGGAAACTGTTCCCACTGGGCAGGCACATCGGCGTCGCGGTGCCGCCGGGGGAGGGGTCGCAGTCGATCGCGGGGTTCGAACAAGTCGAAATCGTACAGAAGGCGTCCACGACGGACCCGCACGTCGTATCATCGAAGCATGCTTGCCCCAAGGGGCAGCTGTTCGGGTCGGCGGAACAGTCTTGGCCATTGGGATCCGAGTTGCCGAGTTGTAGGCAGACGTTGGCCGGCGCGACGTTGCACTCTTCGGGCGAAAGGTCACAAGAGCTGTACATGCCCGAATCCGGCTGCCCACCGCCCGTGGACGTAGAGGACGAACTGGACGAGGACGGGCCGCCGCTGGTGCTCGACGAGGTGCTGCTCGTCGAGGAGGTGTCCGGGCCCGTGGTCCCGCTCGATCCCCCCGACTCCGTGGCCGACACGGCCGTCCCGGCGCTCGACCCGCTGCTGCTCGCGCTGCCGGTCGCCGAGGTGTCGGTGCCCGCGGTCCCCGTGGCGCCTTGGGAGGTGCCGGCGGTGGTGGGGACCGTCGTGTTCACCGTGGTGAACGAGGTGCTGCTGCTGTCGGAGCCGACGGCGCATGCCGTGGCGAGGATCACGCCGCAGGCGGCGGCGGTCACGGCGCGGGGGAGGGAGAAACGGGTCATGAGCCTACCTCGGTGGGGGGATCCGATTGCGGCGCGAAGAAGCTACCAATCGTCACCCCACCGTACCTTGCATAGCTCGCAGGCGTCAACGCGGACGCCCCTTCAAGTCCACCGCCCGAGGGGACGGAGGCCCGGGCCGTGCGGGATGAACCGGCTATCGGGGCTGAAACGGCGTTCTTCCCCTCGTCTGGGCGCCGCCATCCGCGCGGCCCGGAGTCCAAGGGTTGGCCGGTCGGTGTACGAAACCGCGCGGACGGCGAGCCCCCTCGGCGCACACGCAGGGTGCGCCAGGGGCGCACTCCCGGCGTGGCGCTCGGAGCCGAAGCGGGTGCCGCGTCTAGCGGCGGGTGCTCTTGAGCACCTTGTCGCACCAGGCGATGTCCGCCGACAGGATCTGATCGTAGTAGCGATACAGGAAGTCCGTCGGCTTGGCGGCGCCCATGGTGCCCTTGGCCGTCGCGATGTCCTTGGCCGCCGCGAGGGCCTCCTTCGCCTCGGCCTTGGCCGTCTTCTTGAGCTCCTGGGCCTTGGCCTTGCGCTTGCGGATCTTGTCCTTGAACCAGCTCGCCGGCATGTCCTTCGAGAAGAGGACGGCCAACTCGGATCGAACGGGGTCGAGCGATCCTTCCACGAGCGCCTGCTCGAGGGCCCGCGTCAACACCCGGCGCCCAGCGGCCGACAGGCGGTACTGGATGGCGGGACGCCCGCGCAGGCCGGGGGTGGACTTGGTAGTGGCCCACTTGCGCCGCTTGAGGCGCCCGAGGGTGTGGTAGACCAGCGAGTGTCCCAGCGGGGACCAATTCCGAAGGCCGCGCGACTCGATCTCGGTTTCCAACTCGTACCCATGGCGCGGCTTCTCGTGAATGAGCGCCAGTAGGACGAACTCGCTGAAGGTGACGATGGGGGGGGAGAGGAGAGAGCGTGGCACGGTGCCTGCCACGTTGCCACAAAACACTGCAAAGGGAAAGGGTTTTGCGCTCGGAGAGGGGGCGGACGGCCCAATGGCCCGAAAACCGCGCAATTTGCGGACGTAGCGGGGGGGCCCCGGGGCGGCTGGACGGGATCGGAAGGCCCACGGGCCGGTGGGCCTTCGCAGCGCCGGCGATCCCGGGGCCGGTGCCGTCGTGGGGAGGCTCGGTTCCTGGAGGGCCGGACCGGGGCCTGCGGCCCCGCGTTGGACCGATCTCGGAAGGAACACGGCACGAGGGGGCGGTCCGCTGCACAACAGGGGCCGGGTCCGCGGGGCTCCATGGGGCCGGGGGAGGGGGTGCGGGCACGCCGGACAGGACGCCCGGGGCGTGTGGGCCCTGGCGGTGGAGCGGTCGTGCGGCCGGGCTCTTCACCGGGGCACGGCCCGGGAGGTGTGCTGGCCCCGACGAGGTCAACTCCGAAGCCACGGGTGAAACGTGCGGTCGTCCGGAGGACACGCGATGAGCGAGAACGCGCATCGGGTTTCGGAGGTGGGGTTCGGGCGAGTCGGTCTGGGTGGCCGAGGCGGGGGCCGTTCGAGACGGCACGGCCACGGTCGGCGGTCCGTGGCCCCGTTACCATATGAGACGAAAGCGACGAGGCCCCACGAGCGCGGCCGTCCAGTCGAGGCATCCACCGCGGTGATCTGGAGCCACCGCGGCCCGCGAGGGCCACAGCCGCCGTCTTCGGCGCAGCCACCGGGTCGCGCCGCGCAGGGGCCAGGCTTCGGGGGAGGGGCGTGCGCCCATTGCGCAATACCCCGACGGGAGCCGCGGGCGACGGTCCCACCCGGGGTTTGCCGATCGTGTCCCGGCATCATTGGTCGGCGTCACTTTCGGCGCCGTAAGGGGCGTAGGAGCCAGGCTTCCGCGTGAGCCGAGGGAGCGGCCCGGCGGCGCAGGCGCCGCCGGGCGCCGTCCCGCAGATGAAGGGACGCGCATAAAGCGCAAAGTCCCTCGCGTCCGGGGGCGGCCGGCCACCCGGTGGCCCCGTCCGGGGTTCGCGTGCGCATGCTCGCGTGCGCGGCGACGGTCGTGGCGGGGCCAGGCGCTGGTACCCTCTTTCCTACCATGAGCGACGACGCCCGGCGACTGGACGAGGCCCTCTCCCACGGACTTGCCGCCCTCGACGAGGGGCGGCTCGACGAGGCCGACGACGCCCTCGAACGCGCGCGCAAGTACGGTGGGGAGAACCACCCGCGCGTGCTCCATCTGGCGGGCCTGTTGGCGCTCGCCGAGGGCGACACGGAGCGGGGCCTCGGCTACCTGATGCAGGCCACCGACCAGGGCCCGTCGCACGCCGAGATCTACCTCGACTGTGCCGAGGCGCTGCTCATCGCTCGGGACGACGTGGACGAGGCCGAGGTGGTCGTGCGGCAGGCGCTCGACTTGCCCGAACTGACCGAGCGCGAGCGCTGCGAGGCCACGCTGACGCTCGCGCAGATCCGCCTGGATCGCATGGACGTGGACGGCGCGATGGCCCTGCTCGACGCCGTGGGGTGCGAACTCGAGGAGCACCCAGCCTACCTGTCCACGAAGAGCGCCGCGTTGCTGGCGGCCGGCCGAGGTGACGAAGCGGTCGAGGCGGCGCGCAAGGCTGCCGAGGTGGATCCGAACGACCCGGACTTTTGGTACCAACTTGCCCTTACGCTGCAGGAGGTGGGGCGTGAGGACGAAGCCGTCGAGGTCATGGAGAAGGTGTGGCGGCTCGACACGGCCGGCGAGCCGGCCGAACCAGTCACGCCGGAGGAATCGGCGTTGCTCGTGGACTTGACCGAACAGGCCATCGCGGACCTCCCCGATCCGCTCATGCGGTTGCTGGCGCCCGCGCCGATCGCCACGCAGGCGCGGGCCACCCTGGAGCAGGTTCGGGCCGGACTCGACCCGCGCAGCGACGTGCTGTTCGAGGGGACGCCCGCGCGTGACGGCGTGCCCGCGAAGCTCGAACGCATCGTCGTACTGCGTGATCACGTGACGGAAGGGGCCGCGAGCGAGGACGACGTGGCCTCGAGCTTGCTGTACGCCGTGGTAGACGGCATCCGCACCTTCTTCGGGCGCAGCGACCTCGTGTTCGGGGAAGCGACGGTGGACGCCTGACGCGAGGGGCGCCGCCCGACGCCGGAAGACGAGGACGCCATGGAAGAAGATCTGATTTACGACTGGAACGAAAAGGATCGGCGGGGGCCGGTCCTGCGCAAGTACCCGCGATTCGTGGACGAGACGATCCGGGACGGGTTGCAGTCGCCGTCGGTCACCGATCCGACCATCGAACAGAAGATGGAACTCGTGCGGCTGATGGACCGGCTCGGGATCGATGTGGTCAACCTGGGCCTACCGGGGGCCGGTCCGCGCGCCGCCGAGGACGTCGAGCGCCTTGCGCGGATGATCGTGGACGAGAACCTTCGCATCCGCCCGAACTGCGCGGCGCGGACGGTCGTGCGCGACATCGAACCCATCGTGGAGATCTCCTCGCGGGTGGGGATCCCCATCGAGGTGACGGCCTTCATCGGGTCGAGCCCCATTCGAGCATACGTGGAGAACTGGGACCTCGATACGCTGGCGGCACGTACGCGCGAAGCCATCGCGTTCACCGTTCGGTCCGGTTTGCCGGCTTCCTACGTCACGGAGGACACGACCCGCTCGCACCCGAAGACGCTCGACCGCCTCTTTCGCGAGGCCATCGACGCGGGCGCCACGCGGCTCGTGCTGTGCGACACGTGCGGGCACGCGACCCCCGACGGGGTTCGCAACCTCGTCAACTTCACGAAGGCGACGCTTCGCGCCATGGGCGTGGAGGACGCGGTGGCGCTCGACTGGCACGGCCATGATGACCGCGGGCACGCCCTTCCACTGGCGCTGTTCGCGCTCGAACACGGGGTGGATCGCGTGCACGGCTGCGGCCTGGGGATCGGGGAGCGGGTGGGCAACACGTCGATGGATCTTCTGCTCCTGAACCTGTACCTGCTCGGGCAGCTCGATCCGGCGCGCCACGAGCTGTCGTGCCTGACGGAGTACGTGGAGAAGGTCAGCGCGTACACGGGGGTGCCCATCCACCCCGCCTACCCGCTGGTCGGGCGGGACGCGTTTCGCACGGCCACCGGCGTGCACGCCGCGGCGGTGATCAAGGCCGAGCGGACGGGCGACGCGGCGCTGGCCGACCGCGTGTACTCGAGCGTGCCGGCCCGGGTGTTCGGGCGGCGCCAGACCATTGAGATCGGGCACTACTCGGGGCGCTCGAACGTTTTGTACTGGCTGACAGAGCACGGGATCGAGCCATCCGAGGGGCTGGTGGACTTCGTGTTCGCCGCCGCCAAGCAGCGGCGGGCCGTGCTCTCGGATCGAGAGGTTTTTGATCTAGTGGAAGCATACAAGACACGATCCTCTCAGTCGGCGTAACGAGCCTTACAGTGTAAGGGGGGCGTAAATTGCGGGCGCCGGTTTTCCCGTGTTTCGTGCGGTCGAGCACTTGCGTTTCGTGTTCGTGGTGCATAGGGTCCGTTCTCCGAACCAGAACACCCAAGGAACGGGGGACAACATGCGAGCACTCGAAAACGGAATTCGGACCATCCTGACCGCGACGCTCCTCGCTGGAGTCGGCGCCTGCAACGGGGACGACCAGAGCAGCGGCACCGACACGGAGGGCACCACGGGGACGACCGGGACGACCGGGTCCACGACATCGCCCACGACCGCGACGGACACCTCGACCTCGACCTCGACCTCGAGTTCGACCTCGACCTCGACCTCGACCTCGACCTCGACCTCGACCGGGACGGATACCGGGACGGACACCGGAACGGGCGATACGGGGACCGGCGACACGGGCACGGCGGGCACCGTGGGTTCGAGCGGCCCCGGTACGACGACCGGCGGGACGACGGGAACGACGACCGGCGGGACGACGGGAACGACCACCGGCACTGGTTCGAGCACGGGCGGGAGCACCGGTGGGATGCCGATCTGCGGCGCCGCGTTCTTCACGGACTTTACGAGCTGCATGGACGGGTTCACGGCCGGCAAGGCGAACAGCGACCCGGGCGTTTCCAACCCGACATGGGCCTGCGGCGACCCGACCTCCGGGCCGGTCGGGGCCATCGGCGTGTGGGCCACGAACCTCGACGGCAGCTACGCGCCGGACGAGAGCGCCTATCTCGAGGCGCCGCCCATCGATCTTTCGAACTGCGGCGGCAACAGTGTCTTCGTCGAAATCGTGCACTGGTACGATATCGAGAACAACTTCGACGGGGGGAACTTCCAGGTGAGCATCGACGGTGGGCAGACCTGGGACGTCGTTCCCGCGCTGGGGCACTGGTACGACACGAACGACCTCGGGGCGAGCTTCGTTCCGCCGGCCGGCCAACCGGGCTTCACGAGCGGCGACATGACGTGGAGGACGTCCATCGTGGATCTCGGGCCCTATCTGGGCGAAGCGGACGTGCGCTTCCGTTTCGTGTTCGGCAGTGACGCCAGTGTGCAGTACGACGGCTGGTACATCGATTCCTACGAGGTGATCGTACAGTAGAGGACGATCGAGCGGAGCCTCGACCGTTTGCGCGGCCCCGCGCAGCGGCCCGCCGGGTCGCCGCACGGGGCTGCGTTCGTGGCCCCGCTGCGGGATCGGCGCAAAGCCCGGCGAAATCCACTCCAGAGAGGGGTTTTCGCGCCCGCGGGCCCCTCCACCAGCCTGGAGCAAGGCGGCGGGTATGCACGGTTGCATGAAGTCGGGTACTATCCTCCAGGTCGCACCGCGCGGGGGACGGGCGGCGTATCCATGCCACGACGACACAGCCTCGTCGGTTCGGATCTCCATCCTCACCCTCGCCACGAGGAGGAACGAAGCCATGCAGAAGACTTACATCCATCGTGTTCGGACGCCGCTGGGCGTCCTCACCTTCGGCCTTTCCTTCGTCCTGGCGGCTTGCAGCGGCGACGACTCGTCGAGCGGCAGCGGCAGCGCGAGTGACTCGGCGACGGCCGGCACGGAGACCGCCACGGCGACGACCGGCCCCACGACGGCGACCGCCACCGACACGGCGGGGACCACCGTGGGCAGCGCGACGGACTCGGGTGGGAGCACGACGACCGGCGGTAGTACGACGACCGGCGGCAGCACGACGACCGGCG
>JALSIN010000376.1 GCA_026989935.1 Polyangiaceae bacterium
CCACGGGGCATGCCACTTCGACACTCGGGGACGCGAAATGTTTCCGTCAACTCAAACTCGGATCGCATTTCCAGGCAGCTGTACTAGGGCACGCACTGCGTGAGGTGCGCAACGCTGCGCGGATCCGCGCAGCCGGCCCGATGCGGGCCGGAGAAACCGTGCTCGCACATGTAGGGAAAGGTAGACAACACTCGTAGGAGGCGCTATAAAGCCACCCTCTACTTGTACTTGCTCATCCCTTGGGGAGGGGAACGCCATGATGCGGAAGACGAACACACGAAACGGAACCCTGAGCACCCTCGTCGCGCTGGGCCTCGCCGGCTGCGGGGACGACGGCGGCCGGGACGCGGCGTCGGCGTCGGCGACGGCCGGGACGGCCACCGACTCGGTCGGCACGGCCACCGGGACGGCCACGGACACCACCGGGGCGGCGACCGACTCGGCGAGCTCCGGCAGCACCGGGGGCTCGACGGGCGCAGGGACCGCCACGGGCGCGACGGCGGGTTCGAGCACCGGCGCGGTGGGGTCCACGACCGGCGCCGGTTCGACCGGCGGGCCCACCTGCGGCCCCGAGGCCTTCTCGTTCCAGTTCCAGCCGCAGACGCCGAACGTGATGCTGGTCCTCGACAAGTCGCGCAGCATGACCGCGTTGTGGGACCACGACGGGGACCCCAACACCCCCGACATCTCGCGCTGGAACAGCCTGCACAACGTGGTCTCGTCCTTCGTCTCGGCGTTCGAGGCGCAGATGAACCTCGGCGCGCAGCTCTTCCCGTCGGCCGACGCCTATCTCGACGAGCCCGTCAACGCCTACTCCTGCCTGGTCGAGGACATGCCGGAGGTGCCCGTGGGGCCGCTGCACGCCGACGAGATCCTGCTGGCGATCCCGGCCGCCGACGACTTCATGATCTCCGGCGGCACCCCGGCCACGGCCGGCTTCACGAGCGCACTCGATCATCTGCTGTCGAAGGATCCCTCCGTCCCGCGCGCCATCGTGCTCATCACGGACGGGGCCGCCAACTGCAACCCCAACGAGCCCGCCGATCAGACCCTGTTCGTCTACGACGATCAGCTCCCTGTGGTCGTGGCCGACGCCTGGGCGAACGAGTCGATCCCCACGTACGTGGTGGGGATCAACATCCTCGACTTCCAGGGGACGAAGCCGGCGGTCAATCCCAAGGACGCCCTGACCATGGTGGCCCAGGCCGGGGGCGTGCCCAAGCCCGGGCCGGAGCCCTTCTACAACACGTTCAACGAGCAGGAACTCGGGGACGCGATCTTGTCCATCGCCAACAAGATCCCCTGTACGATCACCCTCGACTCGGAGCCGAACTTCCCCGATGCCGTGACCGTCGAGGTCAACGGGGTGTTCTACGACCCGGTCGCCGACTGCGAGAACCAAGACGGCTGGACGTACACGAACGACAACGGCCCCTTCAACGCCATCGAGCTGTGCGGCACCGCGTGCGACGCCTTCGCAAACGCGGGCACCGTCAACGTGGTCTACGAGTGCCCCTGACCCCCCTGCGGTGGGACCGACGCGCGTGGACCGAACCCGCCCGTGATCGGACCGGCGGCCCGTCCGAGGCGGCGGTGCGTGTGGCGCCCGGCGCGGCCGCGCCCGTGCGGCCGCGCACCGCAGGGGCACGGTCTTCGGTCCCTTCGGTCTGGCCCGGGATCCGGTTCCAGGCGTCCTAGCGCTCCCCCGACCCGAGCATGCGATCCCTGCGCCCTTCGAGGGTACGGTCGGCGCGCCGCGCCGCGTAGCGGTAGCCGAGGTAGCCGGCGCCGCCGAGCAGGGCCAGGGGCCACACGGCGCTGAGGACCGCGAGCGTGGCGGCGGTGATGGCGCCGCCCGCGAGCCCCGTGGCCGCGCCGAGGGCCAGCGCCTTGCCGTTTGAGGCGCCGCGTTTGCGGGCCAGGCCGTACCCGGCGCCCGCGGCGCCGGCACCGAGGATCCAGGCGAGCCACATGGGGGTGCAGTATAGGACCTCGGTTCTCCCGCGCCAGCCACGGTTGCAGCGGGGGGCTTGCGAAGGCCACCCGCGACGTACGGGACGTGTGCCGGCCGCCGGGCAGGGACGCGGGCGGATCCGGGTCCGAAAGCGGGTGGGAGCGGCGTGCGGCGGCCCGTGGCATGGTCCGGGTCCCGTCCGGTGTCTTCGCTCCTGGAATCTCCCGGCGCCACTCGTGGCCTCCTCGTCGTCTGGACCCTCGCCTGGGTCGCCGCCTTGCTGGTGTACGACCGGCGCGGTGCGTTGCGGCGGGCGCGGATCGCAAAGGTTGCCGCCTCCCTCGGCTTCGTCGCCGCGGGCGGGCTCGCGGCCGCGGGGCTCGACGGGCCCGCGGGCGGCGCCCTCGTGGCGGCGGTGGTCGCGTGCCTGGTGGGGGACGGGCTGCTGTCGTACCCGGGCCGGCGGGCGTTTCTGGCCGGGACCGCCGCCTTCCTGGTCGGTCACGTGGGGTATGCGGTCGCGTTTTGGGCCGCTCCGGCGCCCTCCCCGGCGCCGCCCGGCGCGGTCGCCGGCGCCGGCGGCGCGGTGCTCGCCATGGGAGCGCTGGCGCTCGTCCGGGTGGCGCCGCGGGTGGACCGCGGCCTGTTCGTCGCCACCGCCGCCTACGTGCTCGTGATCGCGACGATGGTCGCGGCCGCCGTGCGTCTTGGCCCATCGCGTCCGCTCGTGGCGGCGGGTGCCGTCGCGTTCGCGCTGTCCGACCTGTCCGTCGCCGAAGATCGCCTCGTGGCGCCGTCGTTCCTGCACCGTGCGTGGGGGTTGCCGCTCTACTACGCGGCGCAGCTCGCCATCGCCTTCGGCATGGGAGCGGTGCGGTAGGGGGTGTCCCGGCCCCGGCGCAGGGCCGGCGTGCTACCCTCCGCGCGCGCCATGCCTCTCTGGGTTCGTGTCCTCTTCCTCGTTTTGTGGGGGAGCTTCATCGTGGCCGCCGGCCCCGTCGGGGTCGATCACGGCGACCCGCCCGCGGAGGGCGCGACCCTCCCTGCGGCAGGCGATCCCGTGGGGCGCGGGCCGGTGGGGTCGAGCGAGGGGCAGGACCCGGACGACGTCCCCGACGAGCACCCGCCCGCGGAGGACGGCCTGCTCGCCGGGAGCCTGGTCTTGCGGGGGCACCGATCCAGCGGGCCCGTGGGGGCCAGCGAGGTCCTCGGGCCCGGGTCGGATCGCCGGCGCCGGGTGTTTCGGCCGCCCGCGTGAAGACCCTCGTTTGCGGCGCGGCGCGGCCAGGTTCCCCGTGGCATCGAGCGGGCGGGCCGGCCGGCGCCGCGTCTCGGCGGTCGAGACGGTGGTGGCGTGCCGCCGCGCCGTTTCGCCGAACGAGGTCGCGCGTGCGCGCGCGCCGGCGCGGGTTTCGAGCCATGGGCTCGGGCTCCGCGTCGGACGGTCCCGACTGGCCCCCGATGAAAGACCCGAAGACCCGTGACGGCCCCACCCTCTCGAAGAGACGATCTCACCGATCCAACGAACCTTCCGCGCCACACCTTCCGGGCGGACCGCGCACCCCCACGGGATGCGGGCAGCCCCACGCGCGTGCGCGCCCGCCTGGGCCGGCCGGACCCGGCCGACTACCTCGCGTCCGTGGTGGTGTTCCTCGTGGCGCTGCCGCTGTGCATGGGGATCGCCGTGGCCTGCGGGGTACCGCCGGCCCTGGGGATCGTCACGGGGATCGCGGGCGGCCTCGTGGTCGGGTTCTTCCAGGGCGCGCCGCTGCAGGTCTCCGGGCCGGCCGCCGGTCTCGTGGTGCTCGTCGTGGAGGCCATCGATCGGCATGGTCTCGAGCACTTCGGTTGGATCGTGTTGTTGGCCGGAGCGATCCAGGTGGCGGGCGGGCTGCTGGGCGCGGGACGCAACTTTCGGGCCGTGCCGCCGTCGGTCATCCACGGGATGCTCGCGGGGATCGGCGTGCTCATCTTCGCATCGCAGGTCCACGTGATGATTGACGATGCCCCGCGCAAGGGGGGGCTCGCGAACCTTCTGGCGCTGCCGGAGGCGGTCGTCAAGGCCGTGTCGTCGTCCGGGTCGTTGCCCCACCGCGAGGCGGCGGCGATCGGCCTGGCCACCATCGCCCTCATCGCGGCGTGGCAGCGGTTCGGGCCGGCGCGAGTCCGCCGGTTCCTGCCCGCCCCGCTGTTCGGGATCGCTCTGACGTCCTTCGTGGCGCAGATGCTCTCGCTGCCCATCGACTACGTGGTGGTGCCGAGCGACCTCGCGTCGGCGTTGAACGTGCCGGTGATGCCCGAGCCCGGTGCGTGGGTGGGGCTGTTCGGGTCGGCCCTGACGATCGCGGCGGTCGCCAGCGCCGAGACGATGCTGTGCACCTCGGCAGTGGACCGGATGCACGGTGGCGACAAGGCCGACTACAACCGCGAGATGGTGGCCCAGGGGGTCGGAAACCTGCTCTGCGGTGCGGTGGGGGCCCTGCCGATGACGGGGGTCATCGTGCGAAGCTCCGCGAACGTGCAGGCCGGCGCCAAGACGCGCTGGTCGGCGATCCTGCACGGGCTGTGGCTGCTCGTGTTCGTGGGGCTGTTCTCGCAGCTTTTGAGCAAGATCCCCGTATCGGCGTTGGCGGCGTTGTTGGTGTACATCGGGGCGCGCCTTGCGAATCCGAGGGTCGTCCAGGACCTTGCGCGCTACGGTCGTGGCGTCGTGGTCGTGTTCCTCGTCACCGTGGGGACGATCGTGGCGACGGACCTGTTGACGGGCGTGGTGACGGGCTTCGTGCTGGCGGCGGCCCGGCTGTTGTGGCAGCTCGCGCGGCTTTCGATCGAGGTCATCGACGACCCGGCCAGCCGGCGGACGGTCCTGCGCCTGGTGGGGTCGGCCACGTTCCTGCGCCTTGCGGACATCTCGGACGCGCTGGAGTCGATCCCCGCGGACCGGGAGATCCACGTGGACGTGGACCGGCTCGACCACATCGACCACGCGATCCTGGAGTTGTTTCGCGACTGGGCGGACCAGCACGAGGCGCGCGGTGGCACGGTGGTGTTCGACTGGGCGTACCTGGAGCGCCGGTACCATTTCGGTCACCATGGCCGCGCCGCGTCGCCGACTGGGGACGAGTCGACGGCGACCTCCGAGCGTGCGTGACGGCCCGCCGCTCCCCGCGGCGGGATCACCCTGCGGGGCCGTGATCCGCGGCGCGCGAACAGGGACTCGTTGGGTCCGGGGGCCCGGCCCCGCCCTCGACCCAGCCCGGGCGCGGCGCCCCGGGCGCGGCGATCATCGCGGCGCCGCGGGGGGCGGCCCGCCCTTGCCGGGGGCGCGCGTGGCGTGCGAGCGTGCGGGCGACGGTGCCCGGCCGCTTCCTCTCCCTCGCGCGTACGCTGGGCCTGGCCGCCGTGGCAGGGGGCCTGCTGGTGGCGAGCTTCCCTCCGAACGGCTTGCCGGTGTGCGCGGTGCTGGCGATGGCGCCGCTGCATGCGGCCCTTGCCCTCGGGCCGCGGCCGGTCCGCCTGGGTGAGCGCGTGCTCGCGGGCGCCGTCGTGGGCCTTTGGGTGGGGCTCGCCGGCGCCGCCTGGATGCACGGGACCCTGGTGCGGTTCGCGGGGCTCTCGTGGGGCCTCGCGGCGCTCGGACACCTTGCCTTTGCCCTCTACGTCGCCGTCCCGTACACGCTGGCCGCGGTCGCGTGGGGCGGGCTGCGGCCGCTGTCGCCGTGGCGCCGGGCCGCCGGCGCGGGCCTGGTGCTCGCCGCAGTGGAGGCGCTTTTTCCGACGGCCGTGGGGTACCGTAGCGCCGTGGGGCTCGGGGCGGCGCCCGCGTGGATCCAGGCGGCCGAGGTCGGCGGGGTCGGTCTGGTCACGGCCTGGCAGACGGCGGCGGGGGCGCTTTTGGCGGAGGCGACCGTCGCCTTCACCCGCCGCCGGCGCTTGGCCGCGGGGGCGCTCGGGGCGGCGCTCGTCCTGTGGCTGGCGGCTGCCCGCGGCTTCGGCGCGTGGCGGATCCAGGCCGTCGAGGCGGCGCTTGCCCGGGCGCCGGCGGTTCGGGTCGGGCTGGTGCAGCCCGGCTTCGGGGCGGGTTCCACCGGCGATCCCGCCGCGGCCATGGCGCTGCTGCGGGCGTTGTCCGATCGCGCCGCGCGGGCGGGGGCGGCGCTCGTGGTCTGGCCCGAGTCCGCCTACCCGTTCGCGATCGTGCAGCCGTGGCGGCCGCCGTCCGAGGGGCCGCGTGCCCCGTACGGCGCCCTGCCGCGGCCGACGATCCTGGCGACGACGACCTACCGCGAAGGTGACCCCTACCCCGAGAACCGGGCGTTCGTCGTGGACCCGAACGCGGGCCTCGTCGCCAGCTACGCCAAGGCGAACCTGCTTCCGTTCGGGGAGCGGATCCCCCTGGTGGACCCGGCCTGGGGCGAGGCGCACCTGCCGGGGGCCCAGCACTACCGCCCCGGACCCGGTCCGGGGGTGTTCGAGTTGTCTGGGGCGGCGGGGCGGGTCCGGTTGGCGCCGCTCATCTGTTACGAGGACACGATCCCGCGATATGCCGCCAGCGCCGCGCGCCGGGGGATCGACGCCTTCGTGAACCTGACGAACGACAGTTGGTTCGGGGCCACCGCGGCGCCGTGGCAGCATCAGGCGCTGGCGGTGTTTCGGGCGGTCGAGGCCCGGCGCCCGATGGTCCGCGTGGTGGCGGCCGGCCCCAGCAGCCTCGTGGACCCGGCGGGGCGCATCGTCGCGCGGACCGACCTGTCGCTTCCCCGGGGCGGCCGACCGGCCGTGCCGGCCGTTCGGGTCGTGGACCTGCCGCGGCTCGAAGGGGGCGGGCTGCCGCTCGGCTTCTATGCGCGGTACGCCCCGTGGGTGGATGGGGCGCTGGCCGCCTGGGCGCTTTGGTTGTGGGCCGCCGGGGTCCGCCGGTCCGGGGGCCTTCGGTGGCGCCGGCGCGGCCGCGGCCGGTCGCCGGGGGCAGGGGGCGAGACGCGCCCGCCGGGCAGCCGATCCGGCGATCACGCACGGCCTTCGGGATCCGTGGCATGATACGCCCACGCGCCCGGCGCGGCCCGTATGGCGAAAGACTCCAAGTTCGGAACGTTCGGGGGGGTGTTCACCCCCTCGATCCTCACGATCCTCGGCGTCATCATGTACCTGCGGTTGCCGTGGGTCGTGGGCAACGCCGGTCTGTACGCGACCTTCGGCATCATCGCGGTGGCGCACGTGATCAGCGTGTGCACGGGTCTTTCCGTGTCGTCCATCGCGACGGACAAGTCCGTGGGCGCCGGGGGGCCGTACTACATCATCTCGCGCAGCCTCGGGCTGCCCATCGGGGGTGCCTTGGGGCTGTCGCTGTTTCTGGGGCTGTCGTTTTCGATCTCCCTGTACGTCATCGGTTTTTGCGAGAGCTTCCTGGCCTACTTCGACCTCCCCACCGGGCCGGACGCGATCCGGATCGCGGGCACGGCCACGGTGATCGGCCTGACGGTCATCACGCTCATCAGCACGGCGTTCGCGATCAAGACGCAGTACGTCATCATGGCCGCCATCGCGCTGTCGCTCGTGTCGATCGCGCTTTCGGACCCGGCAGCCGCGCCGGCCGCGCCGGCGCTTGCACCGCACTCGGACAGCCCCACCCTCGGGACGATCTTCGGCATCTTCTTCCCGGCCGTGACCGGCTTTACCGCCGGGGTCAACATGTCGGGCGACCTGCGCGACCCGAAGCGATCGATCCCGCTGGGCACGATGGCCGCCATCGGCGTAGGGGCCGTGGTCTACTTCGCGCTGGCCGCGTTCACCGCCTACCGCTTTCCCCGCACCGCGCTGATCGAAGACACGACGGTCTACGTCACTATGGCGAAGGTGCCCGAGCTGGTCGTGGCGGGGATCTGGGGCGCGACGCTGTCGTCGGCGCTCGGCAGCATCCTCGGGGCCCCGCGGATCCTTCAGGCGCTGTCCGTGGACAAGGTCACGCCCCGATTCTTCGCGAAGGGCTACGGCCCGACGAAGGAGCCGCGCAATGCGCTCATCGTGGCGTTCCTCATCGGGGAGGCGGGGATCCTCATCGCCGAGCTCGACGCCATCGCGCGCATCGTGTCGATGGTCTTCTTGACCACCTACGCCGTCTTGAACCTCAGCGCCTTCATCGAGAGCTGGGCGAGCCCGGACTTTCGGCCCGACTTTCGGATCCCCAAGACCGTCAGCCTGCTGGGGTTCTTGACGGCCGTGGTCGTGATGATCCAGCTCGATCTGGCCGCGATGGTGGGGGCCATGGCGGTCATGCTGGGGCTGTTCTTCTACTTGCAGCGCAAGCAGCTTCGGCTGGACTCGGGGGACACATGGGAGGGGCTTTGGGCGACGGTGGTGCGCGCCGGGCTGTTTCGGCTGTCGCGCGAGCGCGGGCAGCAGCGCAACTGGCGCCCGAACCTGCTGCTGGTGGTGGAGCGCGACGACCCGCACCGGCCGGCGCTGTTGGAGCTTGCGCGCTCGCTCATCGCTGGCAGTGGGGTGGCGACGTGTTTCGTCGTGGACCCCGAGGCGCCCCCGGGGTCGATCCGGCGCGTGGCGCCGGATCCGGACGTCATGGGCCTGTTTCATCGCACCGTGGCGCCGGCCGGTGGCGGTCTCGTGCCCACGTTGCTGTCGATCGCGCGCTTCCACGGGCTCGCGGGGATGGAGCCGAACACCGTGCTGGCGGACTGGTACGCCCTGCGCGACGACCCGGCGCGGCTCGAGGCGCTCCTTTCGGAGGTGGCCGAGCTCGACCAGAACCTCCTGCTGTACGCCCCCGCCCCCGTGGGCCTCGGCAACCGCGCGCGGATCGACGTGTGGTGGGAGCCGGCCTCGGGGCACCTGGCGCTGTGTCTGGCCCTGGTGCGCTTCGTCGCGGCCGAGCGCGGCTGGAGTGGGGCGCAGATCCGGGTGCTCTTGGTCACGGGCGAGTCTGCCGACGTCGAGCCCCTGCGCGTGGCGGCGCAGCAGATCCTCGCGGACCTGCGCGTGGAAGGGATCGTGCGGGTCATCGACAACTCCCTGCGCTCGCGCGGCTACCTCGACTGGATCCGCGAGGAGTCGGCCGACGCGGACCTCACGATCACGGGGTTGTCGGCCGGCGAGGGCGGTGATCTGGAGGCGCTCATCCCGCTCGTCGAGGAACTCGGAACGGTCCTCATCGTGCGCGCGGCGCCGTCGTTTCGGGAGCTGTTGCGGGCGGCCTCGCCGGTGCGGTCGCGCGTGGACGCCGGGGCGTCGTCGTCCGGGGCCGCGGTGACGCTGTCCCTCGAACAGGTGGCGGTCCCGCCGGCGCATCCGCGGCTCGCGACGCTGTTCGAGACCCGCCGGGCACGGATCGCTGCGTTGGGCCGCCGCATGTTCGACGAGTGCATCGCACGGATCGAGCAGCACGACCTTGGGCGGATCGAGCGCGTCGAGGCCTCCTTCGAGCGCAGCTTCGCGGCCCTCGAGCGCGGCGTGGGGACGGAGAACCTGCGCAAGCTCCGTTCCGTCGTCAACCGGGTGCAAAGCGCGTTCCTGCACGACATGAAGAAGCTCGAAGAGGTCATCCTGGACGAGCAGGTGGACGACGCGCGCAACCGGCTCGTGGCGGTCGTGGAGGAGCTTTGCGATCGCGCGCGGTGGGTGGACGAAAAGCCGGCGTCCCTCCGTGTGCGCCGGCCGCGTTCGTTCTTCGAGCCGGGCGAGGACGACGATCGTGAGCTGCGGCGGATCAAGCGGATGAAGCGGATCGCCGCGCGGCTGCGCGGGGGGACGGCGGCGACCCGGGTGCCCGTGCGGGCGTATGACGCGTGGCTGCACCTTGCGCTCATGGAGGAGATCGGGCGCGACTTCCTGCGATCGTTCGTGACGGCCCACGTGCAGCTCGCCCTCGAGCTGGGCAAGCTGCTCAATGGGTCCCGCACGAGCCTGGGGCTGTTGCTCGAGCACCGGCGATCGCCCGATGAGGCCGTCGCCTTCGCCCGGCGGCAGCGGGCGGCGGCGATGGAGCGCGTCGCCACGTTCCGTCGGCTCGTCGAGGAGGAGAACGCGCGGCTGCGCTGGGAGTTTACCGAGCGGGCCACCGAGATCCTGGCGGGGTACGGGGCGCTGCTCGACCGCATCGACGTGGGGCGGGCGCTCGAGGAGATCCACCGCGCGGACAGGCGGGCGGGCGCGGTGACGGCCGAGGTGGCCGAGCTGCCGCGCCGCCACGCCGATGGACAGCGGGCGATCTTCCGGCGCGCGGAACTCGGGCTCGAGCTGTCGCGGTTCCACCACCGCATGGCGGTGGCGGTGCTGCGGCTGCGGGACACGATCCTCGTGCGCGTGCGGTCGGGGCCGCTGCACGACTGTCGCCAACTCGCCGAGGCCCTCGGCAAGATCCAGGCGGCTGGCCCGGCGGCGGCCGAGGCGGGTGTGCGCGTGCCCAAGCCGGAGCACGGGCCCGTCGATCCCAAGGTCTTCGTCGAGGAGCTGCACCGGGAGCTCGATCGACAGCTGCGGACCCTGCCCGAGGCCTTCGAGACGGTGCCGGACACGGAGCTGTTCGCCCTAGCCGAGGGCGAGGCCGTGTCGTTCGAGACGGTGGAGATCGCCGTGCGCCGTCTGGTCGAGTACGTCTGCCAGCAGGACCTGCTCGCCCCCTTGGAGGGGCGGCTCGGGTTGCTCGCGCAGCGCGAGAAGGAGGCGGTGCACGTGGCCCAGGACGTCATGCGCCTTTTGTCCTTCCACCTGGCGAGCGTGCGCGAGGCCGTCGGGGAGGACCGGGCGGAGGCGGCGGACCAGCTCGAGGAGGTCGTCGCCCGCGGGCTCGAGCGGCTGGCGCAGGCCGCGGCGTCCATCGAGGCCGTGGTGGAGGAGGTGACCGGGGGCCTGCCGCGTGCCGTGGAGGCGGTGTGCGAACACACCGCGCCGTACGAGCTGGCGCGCGCCGGCCGGGCGCTCGAACTTGCCATGCGCTCGCAGCGGCGCAAGGGGGCGGTGGATCACCTGCGCGACCGGATCGGGCGCGTGTGGACGACGATCCGGGACCGGGGCGTGGCGGCGGCCTATCGGCGCAGCGCCGAGGCCCGCGCGGCCATCGATCGGGTCACACGGGAGCCTGGAAAGACGGGGATCGTGCAGCGGATCCTCGAGCAGACCGAGCGCATGCGGCCGCCGCCCGGGGTGCTGGACGCCCTGCCGTTCCATTACCGCCAGTTGTTTCTATCTGGATCGCCACCGGGCGAGAGCTTCTGGATCCCACGGCCCGCGCTGGAGGCGGCCTGCGACCGGGCGGTGGACCGGTTCGCCCGCGGCCGGGCGGGGATGTTGCTCGTCACCGGCGACCCCGGGACGGGCAAGACCGCCCTGCTCGACCGGGTCGCC
>JALSIN010000377.1 GCA_026989935.1 Polyangiaceae bacterium
GGTATCTGGGCCAATCGCTACGTCCCGGGGGAGGGTTGGGGCACGGCGATGCTGCTCGAGCAGGACGACGCCGGCGATGCCAAGTACGCCCGTGTCGCCATGGATGACGCGGGGAATGCACTCGCCGTCTGGATGCAAAGCGACGGCACGCACGACCACGCCTGGGCCAATCGCTACGTCCCAGGCCAGGGTTGGGGCACGGCGCAGCGCATCGACGACAACGACACGCGCGACGTAGAAAGACCGATCATCGTCATGAACGGCGCTGGGAACGCCATCGCCGTGTGGCGCGACCGTGACGAAGTCGCTCTCGATCAAAAGCTTTGGGCCAGTTGGTTCGTGCCGGGCCAGGGGTGGGGGTGGGCCGAACTCGTCGAAGCCAACGGCATGGCACAGACGCACACGCCTCGGGTTGGGATGGATCCGACCGGAAACGCCGTCGCCGTCTGGACAGCAGATTACATCGGGTCCACCAGCATCCAGGGCAAGGTCCTGCAATAACCCATACAATCGTTCCGCGGGAATCCTCGGCGAGGGTTTCCTTCTGCAGCGCGGCTGGACCGCCGGCGCAGCGACGGAAGGGGGGGCAGGCCGCATTGCACCGGGCGATCCCCGGGGGGCCAGGTGGGGCGGCGCGGGAGGCCGGCGCGCGGGATTGGGGATCAGGTGGCCGGAAGGAATTGGACCGTGTAGGAGGGAAGGCGTCGGCCGACCGCGAGGAAGACGCGGTGGCCCCAGCGCTCGACGAAGGCCACGCGGTCGTCGGCCGCCTCGTAGAAGTAGATCGCCACGCGCGGTTGCTCGGGCCGGCCGTGGGGACCCATGCCGGCGGCGGCGGCCTGGCCGCGGCGGGCGAGGTAGAAGGGGGCGCCCTCGTGGACGATCTGGCGCGGCGGCTCGCCAGCGAGGTCGTGGTGCGGGACCGGTACCAGCAGCAGGAGGTCGTCTTCGCCCTCGGTCGCCACCAGCAGGCGCTCGTCCGCGCCGTCTTCGAGGCCGACGACCGCGCGTCGGCGCGGGCCCTCGCGCAGGTGGATCGTCCAGGCCACGACGGCGTCGCCGTCGAACGCCGGATCGGCGGCATCGACGGACACCACGTCGCCGCGCCGCAGGTCGAACGGACCGAGCGCGTCCGCGCCGTCTCGCGCACCGCCCCCGGCGTCCAGCAGCTCGGCGAGGATGCCCTCCTCCACCAGGCGCTCGGCCAGGCTCGCCCGCACCCGCTCGGCGGCAGCCTCCTGCCCCGCCGCCGCGGCCAGCGCCAGCGGTCGCCGGGTCTGGTCGAGCGCGCGCTGGCCCTCCCCGAAGTCGCGGATCCGCCGGGCGGCCAGGACGCCCACCCAGAAGGCTCCGGCGATCGAGAAGGCGGCGAGGAGGGCGGAGATCGCGAGCATGTCGCCTCCTTGGCGTAGCACGATCCGCCCTGCCGTGCCGTGTCCCGCGGCCGGGACGGCCACCAGCCCTCCCGCGCCGGGCTGGGGTTTGAATCTCCGGCCGACCGACGAAACGTCCGCGCCGTGTCCCGTAGCCGGGACGGTCCTCGCCACCTTGCGCCGGCCCCCTGCGCTCGCGGTCCGGGGGCCGCGCTCCCGGCCTCTTGCCTGACCCCGTGTCCAGATGGGCCCACCGGCCGCGAATGCGACGCGCGGCGGTGGTACGATCGGGGCGTGAACGTCCCGACGCCCCGTGCTCGATTCGAGGCGCTCGTCGCCGACCCCGAGGCCGACGCCCCCGTGGCGGAGATGCGCCGGGGGATCGTCCAGGCCACCCTGTCGGCCCTGGAGCAGAGCCAGGCCGTGGACGAGGAGGGGCTCGCCCAGATCATGCCCGCGCTCTACGAGGAGATCGTCCTCAGCCGCGTGCAACTCGCCGGGCACCTCGGGGTGGGAGTCGCACTGGCGATCTCCGCCTACGACGAACTCGTCCACGGTGCATCGATCGGCCGCTTCGTGCGTCCGGCCCGCGACCTCATGACGGAGATGGGGGTCGCCCTCAAGAAGCGTCACAGCAGCCGGCTCGCCCACCAGATCGCCGAGATCGAGGCGCAGCGCCTCGCCCTGCGGCACGGGCACGAGTTCCTGTCGTGGCTCGCCTTCCGCCGCGAAGACGAGGCCCACCCACCGGCCGACCGGCTCGAACGCCTGCATGCCTTCAAGGTGCCCGATCGGATCCTCAAGTCACGCATGGTGCTGCATGGCCTGGTGGGCGCGCCGCTGGCCGCGGCGGTCGAGGCCAACGACCGCTTCCTCCTCGCGAACCGCTGGCTGCCCACCCCCACGCCCGAGCAGGCGGTCGAGCGCGTCGTCTGGCCCATCCTGTCCTACCAGACCGAGGACGCCGTCCGTGCCGAGCAAGCGCGCTTCGAGTACGACGCGAAGGTCCACGCCCAGGCCCCGGACCCGGAGCTCGCGCCGCTGCGGAGGACCATCGCCGACGCCTTCGCCGCCCAGCTCGCCGCGGCCCTCGACCACCTCCCGCCCTCGGCCACGCTCGCGTTCTAGCGTCGGCCGTGGCGGGCGCGGCACCGTCCCCGCCCGGTGGCCGTTTTGCGCCGGTGCGCCCGGTGCGGCGTCACCGTGTGCGCCTCGCCGGCGAGTGGTGCGCGAGGATTGCGCCAGCTCCGTGTCCCGCGCTGGAGCGGGTGCCAAGCCTGCGCCCGCCGGCCTCGCGCTCGCCCGGCGGCGGCGTGGAACCGCTGCTACGATGACGAACGCGATGGGAGGCTACAGCGAGCCGGCCAACTACATCGCCTACGCCGTGCCGATCTTCATGGTGGGGATCGCGGTGGAGTCTCTCGCCGCGCGCCGCCGGGGCGTGCGCGCCTACCGCATCGGTCCGCTCGTCAGCGACCTCGGCTGCGGCATGGTCTCCCAGGTGGCCGAGCTGTTCTTCCGTGGCGTGGGCCTTTGGGTGTTCGCGTACCTGTACGACCACGCGCGCCTCGTGACGTTCGCGGACGGGTCGGTCACGAAGTGGATCGTCGCGTTCGTGGGCGTGGACCTCGGCTTCTACCTGTGGCACCGGGCGAGCCACGTGGTGGCGTGGTTGTGGGCCGTCCACGGCGTCCACCACCAGTCCGAGGACTTCAACTACGCCGTGGCGCTGCGGCAGCCGGCCTTCGAGTCCCTCACGGCCTTTCCCTTCTACGCACCGCTGGCGCTCGTCGGGGTGGATCCGGTCACGTTCGCGATCTGTTACGCGGCGAACCTCACGTACCAGTTCTTCACCCACACCGAACTCGTCGGCCGCCTCGGGCCGCTCGAATGGGTCTTCAACACGCCGTCCCACCACCGGGTGCACCACGGGATCAACCCGCGCTACCTCGACAAGAACTACGCCGGCGTGTTCATCGTGTGGGACCGGCTGTTCGGCACGTTCGAGCCCGAGCGCGAGCCGGCGGTCTACGGTGTGACGAAACCCCTGCGCGAGTTGGACCCGGTCTGGGCCAACGTCGCGATCTTCCGCGACATCGCCAAGGTCGCCCGCGCGACGGGCTCGTGGCTGCGGCGGTTGTACGTGCCGTGGGCCCACCCGGCGTACCAGCCGGACGGTTCCCTGGCCGAGCCCGCGCCCGTGGACCGCGCCACCTTCCGCCGCTTCGATCCGCATCCGCCCGCGAACGTGCGGCGCTACGTCCTCGTCCACCTGGTTCTCGCGCTGGTTCAGTCCGGGGCGATCGCGCAACTGCACCTGGCCGGCGCCTCCCCCCTTCGGCTGCTGCCCCTGGGGCTCGCCCTCGTGCTGGGGCTTTCGGCCCTGGCGGCCTACGTCGAAGCCCGCCCGTGGGCCGTGGCGCTCGACACGGCGCGCACGGTTCTCCTGGCCGGCGCGGTGTTCACCCTCGCACCCGGCGCCACGGGCGGCGCCCTGGCGGCGGGCGTGCTCGGCGTGGGGGCGGCGCTGTTCGTCGCGTTTCGCCCGTGGCACCCTTCGGGCGAAAGGACCGCCGAGCCCGCGTGACCGCCCGCGCCCGCGCCCTCGACCGACTGCGCCGGATCCTCGCCCCTGCCGGGGGCGGGGTGCCGCTGTTCTCCACCGGGAAGGCGGCCCAGCAGGCCGTCCAGCGCGGGCTCTACGGTGTCTCGGACGACGCGGCCGTCGCGCGGGCCCACGCCGACCGTCTCGCCGCCCTGCCCGGCGCGCGGGTCGTGCTCCTGGGCGTCCCGACCGACACGGGTGCGGGCTTCGTGCGCGGCGCCAACCAGGCGCCGCTTGCGATCCGGGCCCACGCCCTTTCGCGGGGGGCCCCCCTCGGCGCGGAGCCGGGCCTCGTGGACGCCGGGGACGTGCGCGTGGTCCCGCACCTGCTGGCCGACGACATGCTGTCGGAAGAACAGGTCCGGGCCTGCCGTGCGGCCCTGTACGGCGATCCGCAGGCGCCGCTTCCGGTCGCGCCCCTCGACATGGCCCGGGCAGCCCTCGACGACGTGCGGGTCCTCGCCCCCGAGGCCGTTCCCATCGTCCTGGGCGGCGACCACAGCGTGGGGTGGCCGGCGTTCGCCGCCGCGTTCGAACACGCCCGCCGTGCAGGCCGGCGCGTGGGACTGCTGCACTTCGACGCCCACACGGACCTTCTGCCCCACCGTCTCGGCGTGCGGATCTGTTTCGCCACGTGGGCCTACCACGCCAACGAGCTGCTCGAACGGGACGGGCGCCTCGTGCAGGTGGGGATCCGCGCCAGCGGCCGCGACCGGGCCCACTGGGAGGGCACCTTGGGCGTCCGACAGTACTGGGCCGACGAGGTGGCCGGCCGTCCCGTCGAGGCGATCGTCGCGGAGATCGTCGAGCGCTTCGAGGCGCGCGGGGTGGATCGCGTCTACGTCAGCAACGACATCGACGGTACGGATCCGGCCTTTGCCGCCGCGACCGGCACCCCCGAGCCCGGCGGCCTTGCGCCCGAGCAGGTCCGGGAGATCACGCGCGGTGTGCTCGCGCGGTTTCCCCTGTGCGGAGCCGACCTCGTGGAGGTGGCCCCGCCCCTGGCCCACGAGGCCGCCGGCGAGCCCGACCGCACCCTGGCGACGGCCCTGGCCTACCTGTCCGACCTCGTGACCGCCGCGACGGCCGGCTAACCCGCCGCGCGTCCGCAGGCCCGGTTCGCGGGCACCGCCTCGTGGATGTGCTTGGGCGGGGCCAGGCCCAGGTTGTCCATGATCTGGATGAACGCTTCGCGTGACTTGCCCGCAAGCCGCGGGTTCCAGCGCTTCTCCTCGCCGATCGTGGACATGGTGTGCCCGCGGTAGTCGTGCCCCGGAAAGACGCGGGTGTCGTCGGGCAGCGCGAACAGGACCCTCGTGATGCTGTCGTACAGCGTGCTGGGGTCGCCGTTTTGGAAGTCCGTGCGGCCGCAGCCGCGCACGAACAGGGCGTCGCCCGTGAACACGGCGTCGCCGACGCGAAACGACAGGCTGTCGTCGGTGTGTCCCGGGGTGGCGAGGACCTCCACGCGCAGCGAGCCGACCTCGAGTGTGTCGCCGTGCTGGACCACCAGGTCCGTACACCCCGCGCCGCCGCCGCCGACCGTCTTGGCGCCCGTCTTGTCGGCGAGCGGACCGGCGGCGGTCACGTGGTCGGCGTGGACGTGCGTGTCGAGGATGTAGACCAGGCGCAGGCCGAGCTGCTCGATGAGCGCAAGGTCCCGGTCCATCTGCTCCCGCACGGGGTCGATGAGGATCGCCTGCTTCGTCTCCTCGCAGGCGACGAGGTAGGTGTACGTGTACGTCTCGTAGTCGAACAGCTGGCGAAGCAACATGGTCGTCTCCTTGGGTCGTGGGACCGCGGCTCTCACCACGGCGGCATGGGGCCGATGTCGAGGACGTTCTGAAAACCCTGGGCCTGCAAGAGGCGCGCGGCCGAGGCCGAGCGGGCGCCGCTTCGGCAGTATACGACGATGGGGCGATCCTTCGAGCCGAGCTCGTGCAATCGTTGCGCGAGCTCCTGCACGGGGACGTTCACCGCGGCCTCGGGGTGGCCGGCGGCGAACTCGGCCGGCGTGCGCACGTCGAGCAGCAGGCCGCCGTTCTCGACGAGCTTGCGGGCGTGAGAAAGGTCTACACGGGGTCGAAAGAATCCGAACATGGTGGCATGTCTCCGATGGGTTCGAGGACGCGGTCGATCCGCGCCCTCGCCGTGTGGGAGGCACGAGCCCGGTCCCAGGGTTCGGCCGCTCCGGCGTGCGGAAACGCAAGACCCTCTCGCGGCCCGCCCGCCCGGGCCCGGGGGGCCGGATCGGGGCCGGCTATTGGGGCAGGGGCAGCTTCACGCAGCCGGCGAGATCCGCGGTCCCGCTGTTCGTCGGGATCGGGTCCGGATACAGGACCATCGCGTCGAGGCCGGGCGGCTGCGCCAGATCCAGCAGGTACACGTCGTCGGCCCCGCGGATGTCCATCGCCAGGACCTTGTCGTTTTCGCCCACGAAGACGATGCCGGCGGCGTAGAGGTCGTCGGGGCCGTCCACCACGGACAGGACCGTCGCGCTCGCCGGGTCCACCTCGAAGTACCGGCTCAAGGGCTCGGGTGGGGGCGGTCCCGGCTCGTTCGCCGACACGAACATCGCGCCGTCGAAGCGGAAGGCCACGTCGCTTACGTGGGTGGACCAGACGGTCACCGGCTGGTTGCCCATCGTGAGCGTGGTCGGCCCGTCGAGGATCGCGCCCGTCGCCGGGTCGATCCGGGCGATGCGCACCTCGGTGGTGGCGTTCGACTCGTAGGTGTCGAACACCGTCGTCCACAGCTCGCCGTCGTCGTTCATGGCGGCGCCCATGACCCAAAGGCCCAACGGATCACCCACGGGGGTCATGACGCCCGTCGTTGGATCGACGAGGACGAGCCGGCTCCCGGCCGCGACGTCTTCGGTGTCCCCCGCGAACCCGAGCAGCAGGTTGTCCGCGTTCGTGAACATCGCGTCGAGGTGGCGAGGCTGGCCGCCCATCGTGGTTACGGGACTGAGCGCCAGCAGGGAGCCGTCCACCGACAAGGTGGCGACGCGGCAGGTGTTGGCGATCGGGCTCGGCTGCCCGAAGGGTGGGCCGGGCGAGTCACACTGCACCCCGTGGAAGCCCACCAGGCACGGCTGCCCCACCTGCGGGCACAGGTAGCCGCACTCGATGGCGCAGGTCGCCGAGCAGCCGTCCCCGTCGAGCGCGTTGCCGTCGTCGCAGGCCTCGCCCGCATCGAGGAGGGCGTTGCCGCACAGGCCGCCGGCCGTGGTCCCCGCCGTGTCGGTCGCACCGGTGCCGGATGCGGTCCCCGTGGCCGTCCCGGCCGTGTCGGCCGTGGTGCCCGCGCTCGAGCCGCTGCCGGACGCGATGCCCGTGCTGCCGGTGTCGCCGTGGCTGGTCGAACCCACCGTCGTGCCGGTGCCCGTCGAGGCAGAGGTCGCGTCTCGGCCGCTCTCCCCCCCGTTGCAACCCAAGGAGAGCGCGCCGGCGAGATGGATGGCGATGCGCACGAGGGCCGCGCCGTCTCTGCGGTACCGACGCCTCGGCAGCGAGCGGGGGGCTGGCATGGTGCTCCTGTCGCTTCGCATGGAGGCGGCCCTTAGCAAGTGTTCCCGCAGTTGAAGGAGACGCACTCGAAGAACGCGGCGATGGCGGGCACCTGATCGGGGTTCGTGAGCCCGCAGGTGTTCGCCGCGCAGGCGGGGTCGCCGTTGCACGTGTCGATGAAGCACAGACAGTCGGCGTCGTTGAAGCAGTCGTTCGCCTCCTGGCAACAGTGCATCGAGATGCAGATGTCACACGGATCCATGCCTGGAGGACAGGCCATGCCGCCCGAAGACGCGCCGGAGGTCGAAGACCCGCCGGAGGTCGAAGACCCGCCGGAGGTGGTCGATCCGCCCGCCGTGCCCGTATCGGTCATGCCGCCGCTGGTCGTGGATCCGGCGGTGGCCGTGGCGGTCATGCCGCCGCTGCTGGTCGAGGAACTGCTGGTGGAGGTCATCGTGCCGGTGGTGGACGTGCTACCCGCCGTCGCGGACGTGCTGCCCGACCCGCCGCCGGTCTCGGTGCCCGACCCCGACCCGCTCGAGGCGTCGTCGCCACTGCAAGCGCCCACCACGAGCGTGGCGGCGAGGCATGGATACAAGAAAGCGTTTCGAAAGCCTTGGGCAATCCTGTGCATGATAATAGAATTCATATCACAGTTCGACTTGGAGGCACCAGGAAAAACTCGCCGCCATCGCAGGTGCGAGGGACGGCGAGTGCAAAATGCCTCCGGCAGAGCGTGGATCGAAGATCGAAGACGCCGCGCTTCGTGGGCCGCAGGCAAGCGTGTGGGCCGTTGACCCCGGGGCCGGTGTGGCCCAGGCCGAGACTTAGCAGCAAAATTCCACGAGGGATGACGCGAATTCCTCAATCTTGTCGTCCGGTACCGGGGGAATCGGGATCGAGGTGTCGTCGATGATCGAGTCGAGGTCCAACTCGTATTCGTCCTGCAGCGATCCCCCCATGAACCATCCCCGGGTCCTTCGCGCGAGATTCGAGTTTCCACGGGCCAGATCGTAGATCGTGCCAACCCAGGTGATGGGACACCCGGCGAACGAAATTTCCAGGTCCTCGCGTTCTCGAGCCGAGGTGCCCACGACCTCGTCGTATCCCTCGCGGATCTCGGCCGCCTCCTCCTCGGAGGCATGACACAGTTCGGGCTGGGTGCGCTTGAGGAACGCCAGTCGCGCCTCGGGGGTCTCGAACCAGTAGAAGGCGCGGCCGCCCCCGAGCCAGTCAGCCTCCACGAACATGCCGTGCGGGGCGTCGAGTGCGCTGCGAAAGTTCGCGGCGTCGAAGGCCTCCGCACGCGCGGGGTCGTCGAGGCCGCACATGGATACGATGTCCTTCGGCACCGGCGTCTCCGAAGACGCCTCGGAGGGATCGGCGGAGGCCGCCTCGGACTCGTCCACGCGGGGAGGATCCGATGCTGCGGCGTCGCCGGGGGTGGGTTTGTCCTGGCGGTCGTCGTTGTGGTCGGACGTCACGATTGTCTCCTTTCGTTCACGCTACGATGGCAAAGCGAGCCCAAGAAACGAGCCCGGGATGGGCAACCCAACCACCATGGTTCCAAGGCCCGAGTGCACCGTCAAGTCACGGTCGCATCCGTCCGCGGGGAACTTGGAAGTTGTAATTGGGAAGGATCCCGCGCTTTTCCGGGGCCGCACCCGGAGGAACCGGTCACTCGTCGCCGCGAGGGTTCGGGGCTGAGGGCGCGGCGAGTTCGACCAGGGCCCGGCGGGCGGTGTCGGTGACGACGCGGCGGACCGAGGGCGGGGTCGGCTCGGCGGCGAGATCGTGGCAGGCGCTCAAGATGGCGCCGAGGGTGTCGCAACGCGCCTTGCAGCGAGGACAGGCGTCCACGTGGGCCGACAGGCGATCACAGGCCGGCTTCGGCAGGTCGCCCTCGACCATGCGAGACAGGGCCTCCTCCACCTCGAAGCACCCGCCGTCCGGCGAAGGCGGCGGCAAGGAGGCGTCGGCACGGAGGATCGCCCGCAGGCGGGCCCGGGCGCGGTGCAGCCGGGACTTGACCGCGCCCACTTCGATGCCGAGGATCGCCGCGACTTCGGCCGCCGGGCGCTCCTCGATGTCGCGCAGCAGGATGACCTCGCGGTGGGAGGGGGACAGGGCGTGCAGGGCGGCGTAGAGGCGCCGCCGCGCCTCGTCGCGCTCGGCGTGGGCCTGGGGGTCGTCGCTCGCGGCGGCCAGCGGTGCATCGTCGAGGGGCGCGAAGTGCTCGGGTTCGCCGGCGCGCCGCCGGGCGAGGCGCATGCAGGCCCGCCGCGCAATCGTGAACAGCCACGTGGAGACCGAGGCCTCTTCGCGGAAGCGGTCCAGGTTGCGGGCGGCGGCCAGGAGGGTCTCCTGCAGGACCTCCTCCGCGTCTTCCGGGTGTCGGCAAAGCGTGCGCGCGAAGCGGTGGACGGCGGGCGCGTGGCGTTCGAGGAGGGTCTCGAGCGCCTTTGCGTCGCCTCGGCGCACGGCTTCGAGCAGAGCTGCGTCGGGGGGCGTCACGGCGCCCCACCTTACCATCCGGCCGGTGGAACCTTGCGGGTGGACGCCGGGCGCGCAAAGCTGCGCCCCATGACACGTTTCACCGCCGTCTCCCTCCCGATTGCTCTGGCCCTCGCCGCCTGTGGTCCCTCGCGGGGGACGACGGTGCCGGCCGCCGACGCCGTAACCGTCCTGCCCGCCCGTTTCGCCGAGGACAGCCACGCCTCCGAGGACGTGCGCACACAGTGCGACGTGGAGAACGACCTGCCTCGCTTCGTCGAGAAGTACAGCCGTGGCGGCGCGGTGTTCTCGGCGTCGGCCGACCCCTCCCAAGGGCGTGTCGTCGAGATCACCGTCGTCAGCGTCGTGGCCCCCAAGGGCGGCGCCTGGTCCGGCCCCAAGCACATGAAGATCGAGGCCCGGCTCCTCCAGGACGGCCAGGAGGTCGATCGCTTCGAGGTGGACCGCTCCACGACCCAGGGCGGATATGGAACCTGCGACATGCTGCGCCGGATCTCCGCCGCCCTGGGCAAGGACGTCGCCCGCTGGCTCGCCTCACGGGGATGACCACCGCCCCGTCCCGACCGTCCCTCGGAGCCCCCCATCGACGGCGGGGAGGCGGACCCGCTTGCCCGTTTCAGCGCCTGTTCGAACCCCGCTCCCGTTCCCGTCTCGTAAGATCCAGTTATGGACACACCGGGCTCCCATGGTGCCCGTGCCGGCGCCCGTGGGCGTGCCTGTCGCCGTCCCCGCAAGCATCCTCGCTGGATGCACCGAGTCGCCGCGGTGTCCACACCGGTGTCCGTCGTTGGTCGGGGCCGGCGGGGCCGGGCGGGCCGGTCAGGGTGGTGCGGCGTCCAGCAGGATCGCGCGGGCCTCGTCGGGGGAGGCGACCTGTCGGCCCGCTTCGTGCACGAGGGACACGAGGGCCTCGACGAGGGCGCCGTTGCCCGGTGCGCGGGTGCCGTCGGGCAGGTAGAAGGTGTCCTCGAGGCCGGTGCGGACGTGGCCGCCGAGCTCGGCGGCGCGGCGGTGCAGCGGCCAGATCTCGCCGCGGCCGATCGCGGTCACCTGCCATGGGGCGTTCGGTTCCCGATATCGCAGCAAGAGCGGCAAGAGGTCCGGGTCGGCGGGCATGCCCGAGGCCACGCCCATCACGAAGTTGTAGTGCGGCCGGCGGGTCATGCCCGCCTTCACGTACAGGCCCACGCTGCGCACGATCCCCACGTCGAAACACTCGAACTCCGGCACCGCCCCCACCTTCGCCATGGCATCGAGCATCGTCTGGACCTTCTCGACCGGGTTGTCGAAGACCATGGGGGGCCAG
>JALSIN010000378.1 GCA_026989935.1 Polyangiaceae bacterium
ACCTCCCCCCACCCCCGACGGCCGAGGACCGGCCCGCGGGGCGCCGCGCGAAAGCCCCAAAGGCCCGCTGCCGGGTACCACCACCGCCGACCGCTGAATCCGCCGGCCGGGGCCTGGCGGTGCTTCCTGCGTTCGGGTTTCCGGGACAGCGACGCGCACCGGCACCGCCACGGACCCGACGACCGCGACGGACCCAACCGCCCGCTCCACCCCCGGAGGCCGGGCCCGGCCTCGCCCGGGTGCCTGGGGAGCCCACGAGGCCCGCGGGTGGCGCGCGGCGGTGCATCCGGCGATCGTGCTTACGGGGACGGCGACAGCCGCCGGCACGGACACCGGTTCGGGGACGGCGACTGGGGCGGCCCGGTCCTCCGTGTACCCGCCGATCCGGCGGGTTGACGGATTTCTTGCCTTGCCGTCCCGGGGGTCCGACCCTGGGGCCCGTGGCGCGGTCCGTACAGGCGTGCGTGCTCGGAGCCGTGGTCCTCGCAGGCGGCGCGTGCTCGGAGGGCCCGTCCCGCCCCCGCACACCGCCCGCACGCCTCGACAAGGGCCGTGGCTACGGGTCCGCGACCCTGTTCCCCTCGATCCGAGGCGAACGGATCCGTGAAGAAGCGGTGCGCGCCGCCGAGATCGAAACAGCCGCCCGCGCCTTGCCCGAGGTCCACACGGTGCGCGCCGACGTGGAACTGCCCGACCGGTGCGGGCGGCCCGCCGCAGTCCTCGTCGCGGCCACCGCCGCCCCCGCGATGGCCGAAGACCTGCGGTCCATTGCGCGTACCGTCGTGCCGGAAGCCCCGCCCGAACGGGTGACCGTCACGGTGCGATCACCCGCCGGCGAGACGCCACCGGCGCGGCCAACGCCCCTCGTTCCCCTCCTGCTGGTCGCCTTCGGCGCAAGCCTCGGGGTGCTTGGAGAGCGGGCCCGCGCCCTCACCGCCCAGCGCACGGGTCGGCGCCTCCACCGGCGCGAGCGCCGGCGCGGCCGGTCACGGTGACCGGTCTGCCTGCGGACGACGCACGACGCAGGCGAACCGGCCCCGCCACGGCCCACCGCCACCGAGCGCCCCACGGCACGCGCAATCGCCCCGGGTGGCCGCAGACATGCTCGACCGCCAGCTCGTACGTGCCCCCGAGCCCTCCGCGGTGCAGAGGGCCCGTCCCCCCTGTGGACCGCGCGACCCGTGCCCACGTCCACGAGATGCGAACGAACCGCGCCCCGACCGGCCCGGCCGACCTCGCGCAGGCCGCGGGCCGCTACGCCTTGGGGGTACCGCCCTTCGCGTCACACTCGGCCTTCGTCACCATGATCCAGCCCTTACCCTTGCACTCGTTCTGCCCGGCGCAGGCGTGGGTCGGCATGTCACACTGCCCCTGGCCCTTGCACTCGTTGATCCCGACGCACTTGACCTTGGCATCGGCCGCGACGGCATCCTGCGGGCTGGCGGTGCCGGATTTCTCACCACCACAGGCGGCGAGGACGAAGGCGGCGGCGGCGCCGAGCGCGTAGGAGGCGATCGTTTCGTGCTTCATGTTGGCTCCCGTGGCGTGAATTCACCGGGGCGATCCGACCGCCCCGGCCGCACAACGTCCCCACCCCCCCGACGTTACGCTA
>JALSIN010000379.1 GCA_026989935.1 Polyangiaceae bacterium
CGGCGTGCGAGGCGACGGCGCAGGAACTGGGGGACGCCTGGAGCGAGGAGGTGGCGGCGTCGGTGCGGTCGGGACTTGCGGGGACGGGGATCCCGTACGCGGCGGACGCGGCCGAGCGGGCGGTGGGGTACCTGGCCGAGCAGGCGGAGGCGTGGCGTTCGGCGCGGGTGGCGGCGTGCCTGGCGTCGGAGGTGCAGCGGCGGTGGACGCCAAAGCTGTACGCGCGGTCGCGGTGGTGCCTGGAGGACCGCCGGTTGGAGCTGGGCGCGCTGGCGCGGGAGCTGGCGTCGCCGCCGCCGTCGCAGGAGGAGGCGCGGACGGTGGTGCAGAAGGCGGTGCAGGCGGCGTCGGATCTGTCGCGGGTGGCGCCGTGCGTGGACGCGGCTCGTCTTTCGCACCTGCCAGACCCGCCGGCCCCGGCGCAGGCGCCGCGGCTGGCGAAGGTGCGGCGGGGGCTGTCGGAGGCGGACGCGAAGGCGCGATCGGGACGGTACGAGGCGGGGCTCGCGGCGGCGCAGCGGGCACGGTCGGAGGCACAGGATCTCGGGTGGCCGCCGCTGGTGGCGCGGGCGCGGGCGGTGGAGGGGGCGTTGCTCGACGAGGCCGGCAAGTACGGCGAGGCGGAGGCGTCGCTGGAGGCGGCGTACTTTTCGTCGGCGGCGGACGGGGCGTGGGAGACGGCGGCGCGGGCGGCGGCGAACCTGGTCCACACGGTGGGGGACCGCAGGGCCGAGCACGCGGCGGGGCTTCGGTGGGGGCGGCACGCGCAGGTGGTGCTTGCCCGGCTCGGGGAGCCGGAGGATGGGCTGCGGCGCGCCGGTTTGTTCACCCAACTCGCCGTCGTGCACGAGGCCCGCGGCGAATTTGCGCAGGCGTTGGCCCTTCTCGAGCGTGCGCTTTCGATTCGCGAGACGTCGCTTGGTTTCGAGCACCCGGAGGTGGCAGAGATCCTCAACGACCTCGCCGTCGTGCACGAGGCCCGTGGCGAGTACGAGCAGGCCCGGGTGTTGCACGAGCGTGTGCTGGCCATCTGGGAGACCTCGCTGGGCCCCGAGCATCCGCTCGTCGCGACGTCTCTCAACAACCTCGCCAACGTGTACAACGCCGGCCGGCAGTACGAGCAGGCGCGGGTGTTGTACGAGCGAGCGCTGGCCATCTGGGAGACGTCGCTGGGCCCCGAGCATCCACTCGTCGCGATTCCCCTCGATCACCTCGCCGACGTGCACCAGGCCCGCGGCGAGTACGAGCAGGCGGGGGTGTTGTACGAGCGAGCGCTGGCCATCTGGGAGACGCCGCTGAGGCCCGAGCACCCGCGTGTGGCGCAACCCCTCGTGGGACTCGCCGAGGTCGCCCTGGCCCGCCGGGCGCCGGGGAAGGCCGTGCCGCTCGCCGAGCGGGCGGTGGCGATTCGAGCGGCCGGTGAGGACTCGGTATCCGCCGAGGCCCTTGCCGAGGCCCGGTTCGTGCTCGCCCGGGCGCTGTGGGCCGCGCCGGCGGGCAAGGGGCGCGACCGGCCGCGGGCGCTGTCGTTGGCCCGCGAGGCGCTCGCCGCCTACGAGGCCGCCGGGGAGGCCACACAACAGGAGCGCGACGAGGTCCGCACCTTCCTCGCCGAGCACGCCCCGGAGGCGAAGTAGCCCGCCGGCCGCTTCGCCGACGCCGGGCTCCAGCGGTCGCGGTTCCTGGGAATCTGCGGCGCCGCGTCGGCGCGCCCCTTGCGCGGCGCATCCTTCCGGCTATCGTGCCGGACGTGGCCGACCTCGCAGGCAAGACGATCTTCATCACCGGCGCGAGCCGGGGCATTGGCGAAGCGATCGCCGTTCGCTGCGCGCAAGACGGCGCGAACGTCGTGCTCGTCGCCAAGACGAAGGAACCGCACCCGAAGCTGCCGGGCACGATCTACACCGCCGCCGAGAAGGTGGAGGCCGCCGGCGGCAGGGCGCTGCCGGTGGTGGCGGACGTGCGGTTCGAGGATCAGGTGGCCGCCGCCGTGGACCGCGCCGTGGAGACCTTCGGGGGGATCGACGTCCTGGTCAACAACGCCAGCGCGATCAGCCTGACGGGCACGCTCGCCACGTCCATGAAGAAGTTCGACCTGATGCACCAGGTCAACGTGCGCGCCACGTTCCTGTGCTCGAAGCTGTGCATCCCGCACCTGCTCGTGCGCGACAACCCGCACATCCTGAACCTCTCCCCGCCGCTTTCGATGAAGCCCAAGTGGTTTGCGGGCCACGTGGCCTACACCATGTCGAAGTACGGGATGAGCATGTGCGTGCTCGGCATGGCCGCCGAGTTCGCCGACAAGGGGCTCGCCGTCAACGCGCTGTGGCCCAAGACGGCCATCGCCACGGCGGCGGTCCGCAACCTGCTCGGGGGCGAGGCCACGATCCGGCGCTGCCGTACGCCCGAGATCATGGCCGACGCGGCCCACGCGATCCTCACCCGCCCTGCGCGCGACACCACGGGCAACTTCTTCGTGGACGAGCAGGTGCTGCGCGAGGCCGGCGTGACCGACTTCCAGAAGTACGCGGTGGACCCCTCGCAGGATCTCCTGCCGGACTTCTTCCTGGACTGAGGGCGTCGGACCCGGATGCACGCCCGCCTCGTGCTGTTCGGGGTCGTCGTCGGCGGCCTTTGGCTGCTCGCGGCCTACGGTGTGGCGCGGGTGAGCTTTCGAGGCTTTCGGGCCCCGATGCGCCGCCGGTTGCGGGCCGTCGTGCTCGTCGCGGCCGCCCTGCCGATCGTGACCATGGTGGTCGGGCGCGGCGGCGCCGCCGGGCGCGGGTGGCTGCCGCTCGTGGGCTTTTCCATCCTGGGCTGGCTGTCGATCTTCTTCGCGGGCGCCGCGGCGGTGCACGGTGCGGCCGCGCTCGTGCGGTGGGCGCGGCGCCGGGACCGGACCGGCGGGCGCCCCCGGCCGGCGGATCCCTCCCGGCGCGCGTTCTTGCAGCGCGGGGTGGACGCGGCGCTGATGGGCGGAGCGGGGGCGCTGTCCGTGGCCGGGTACGCCGAGGCGGTCCGGCTGCCGCGCACGGTCACCGTCGAGGTGCCCATCGCGGGGCTCGCCCCGGGCCTCGACGGCTACACCATCGTGCAGCTTTCGGACGTCCACGTCGGGCCCACGATCGGGCGCGCCTATCTCCAAGGGCTCGTCGATCGGGCCCGTGCCCTCGCCCCGGATCTGGTGGCGGTCACCGGCGACCTGGTGGACGGCTTCGTGCCCGACCTTGCGGCCGAGGTCGAGCCGCTGCGGGAGTTGCACGCGCCCGACGGGGTCTTCTTCGTCACGGGCAACCACGAGTACTACTGGGACGCGCCGGCCTGGTGCGACCACCTGCGCACGCTCGGGATCGTCGTGCTGCAAAACGAGCACCGCGTCGTGGCGCACGACCGCGGGGGGCTGGTGATCGCCGGCGTCTTCGACCACCGCGGCGACCGGTTCGTCCCGGGCCACGCGCCGGACCCGGCCGGGGCGCTGTCGGGGGCGCCCGAGGGCGTCCCGGCCGTCGTGCTCGCCCACCAGCCGAGGACGGCCCGTGCGTGTGTCCGGGCGGGGGCCGGGCTCGTGCTGTGCGGCCACACGCACGGGGGGCAGTACTTTCCCATGAACCTGCTCGTCGGACTCGTGCAGCCCTTCGTGGCAGGGCTTGCCCGGGTGGACGCCGCGTGGGTCTACGTCAGCCGCGGGTCGGGGTACTGGGGGCCGCCGAACCGCCTGGGGGCCCCCGCGGAGATCACCCGCATCGTGCTGCGGGCGGCGCCCGCGTAGCGGCGGGGATCGGGGATCACCGGTCGTCGCCGAAGTGGATCCGGATCCCCAGGTGGCTCAGCAGCTCCCCCATCTCGATGGGCTTTTGCACGTAGTGGTGGACCGTGCCGTCGGCCAGCGCCTGCTCGATCCCCGGGACGCGATAGCCCGACATGAGGATCCGGCGCGTCGCGGGGAATCGGGTGGCGACCGTCCGGAGGAACGACAGCCCGTCGTGGCCCGGCATCCGGTAGTCGGCGATCACCACGTCGCACGGGCTCGCGTCGAGGATCTGGAGGGCCGCCGCGGCCGACGGCGAGGCCAGCACCTCGATGGACCGCTTCCCGAGGAGTCGGCGCAGCGCGAGCAGGATGCTCGCCTCGTCGTCCACGAGGAGCACCCGCCGGACGTGGGAGGATCGAAGCGTCATTCGGAATCGTTGCGTAGCCTACCAAGATTTCTTTTCTTGTAAATCCAGCCTGCGCCCGCACCCGCACGCGCGCCACGTTCCTGGGACGGGCGCCGCCCGGGCTCCCACGAACCCGCCGCCCGCCGTCCATCGTACGGGCCGACGGCGCGGGGACGCGCGAGCGTCCGGCGCAATGCGCGCCGCGCCGGTGGGCCGTGGTAGCGTCCGCCGCCGATGCCGCGCCCCCGCACGGACGAACTCGTGGCCGTCGCACGAACCCTGCGCGACGAGACGAAGGTTCGGTCGTTCGGTCCAAACGTAGCGTATGTCTACGCGCCGCTGGTCTATGCCTGGGACGTCCACGAGGCGTACCTGCGGCGGTACGGGGGCCGCCAAGGGGTCGCGTTGCTCGTGGGGATGAACCCCGGGCCCTTCGGCATGGCGCAAACGGGCGTGCCGTTCGGGGAGGTGGCGGCGGTCCGGCACTACCTGGGGCTTTCGGGCACGATCGGACGGCCGGCCCGCGAGCATCCCAAGCGCCCCGTCCTCGGGTTCGAGTGCCCGCGGTCCGAGGTCAGCGGCCGGCGCCTTTGGGGGCTCGCCGCCGCCTGCTTCCCGGACCCGGACGACCTGTTCGATCGGTACTTCGTCGCCAACTACTGCCCGCTGCTGTTCCTCGACGAGGGCGGCCGCAACCTCACGCCCGACAAGTTGCCGAAGGCCGCCGCCGAGCCCTGCTTCGAGGCGTGCGACGAGGCGATCCGGCGGACCGTGGATCTGCTGGCGCCGCGCGCGGTGGTGGGCGTCGGGGCGTTCGCCACGCGGCGCCTGCGCCGGATCCTGGCGGACCGGCCCGTACCGATCCACACGGTGCTGCACCCGAGCCCGGCCAGCCCCCGGGCGAACCGCGGCTGGGCGGCGGCCGCCCGCGCCGAGCTGGCGCGCTGCGGGCTGTGCGGGCGGGCCGGCGAGACCGCCGCTTGCTAGGATCCTTTGGCCATGGCGCCCCTCGCCCCCTCGCATCTCGTCCCCCCCGACCAGGCGCTGCCCGGCCGGGACACCCCCATGCCCGTCCCGGCGCGCCACCACGTGCTCGGCACACCCATGGAGGGGCCCTGGCCCGACGGCCACGCGGTGGCGGTCTTCGGGATGGGCTGCTTCTGGGGGGCCGAGCGGCTCTTTTGGTCCATGGAGGGCGTTTTCTGCACGGCGGTCGGCTACGCCGGCGGCTACACGAAGAACCCGACCTACCGCGAGGTGTGCACCGGGCGGACCGGGCACGCGGAGGTCGTGCGCGTCGTCTTCGATCCGGCCCGGATCGCCTACGAAGCGCTCCTGGCCGCGTTCTGGGAGAACCACGACCCGACCCAGGGGATGCGTCAGGGCAACGACGTGGGCACCCAGTACCGCTCGATCGTCCTTGCGACCGACGACGACCAGCGCGCCCGGGCGCTCGCCTCGAAGGAGGCCTACGCCGAGCGCCTCGCCGCGGCCGGATACGGCCCCGTCACGACGACCGTCGAGCCGCTTTCCGTCTTCTACTTCGCCGAGCCCGAGCACCAGCAGTACCTCGCCAAGCATCCCGGCGGCTACTGCGGCCTGGGCGGAACGGGCGTTTCGTGCCCGGTGGGGCTCGGCGTGGGCGGCTGATCCCGGGCAGGCCGATGCGCCCGCGGATCCTGGTGGACGGCCGCCTGCCCGGTGCCCGGCGCCTGTTTGCGCCGCTGGGGGACGTCGAGCCCTTCGAGGGGCCCGCGCCGCCGCGGACGGCCCTTCGGCGGGCCGAGGCGCTGGTGGTCCGCAGCGTCACCCGCGTGGACCGGGCCCTGATCGACGCCGCGCCGCGGCTTTCGTTCGTGGGGACCGCCACGTCGGGAACGGATCACGTGGACCGGGCGGCCCTGGCCGAGCGCGCGATCGCGTTCGCCGCGGCGCTCGGCTCGAACGCCGCGGCCGTGGCGGAGTACGTGCTGGCGGCCGTGGTGGGCGTGCTCGCCGTGCCGCCGCCGGGCCCCGTGGGGATCGTGGGCTTCGGACACGTCGGACGTCGGGTCCACGCGGCGTTTTCGGTCCTCGGGTACCAAACGCTCGTGTGTGACCCGCCTCTGGCGGAGCTGCGGGCGCGCCGGGCCGCCCTCGGTGGCGGCGCCCACGCCGAGAGCCTCGCCCGCGCGGTCCCCCTGCTCCCCTTGCCCGACCTGCTGGCGCGCGCCCGGGTGGTCACCGTGCACGTGCCCCGCACGAGAGCCGGCCGACACCGCACGGTGGGCCTGCTGGACCGGGTGGCCCTCGGACGGATGCAACCCGGGGCGGCCCTCGTGCAGACGAGCCGCGCCGGAGTGGTGGACCTCGCCGCGGCGGTGGACCGGGGGCTTCGTCTCGTGGTGGACGTGTGGCCCGGGGAGCCGCGGGTCCCGCGCCGCCTTCTCGCGGCCTGCCGTCCGGCGCTCGCGGCTGCCACGCCGCACGTGGCGGGTGCGACGGCCGCGGCCAAACGCCGGGCGATCCGCTCGATCCAGCGTGCGCTGGCGCGGCACCTTCGCCGGAGCCTTCCCCCCGATTCGCCGCCCCGACGGGCCGCTGCGACGCTCGACGCGCGCGGGCGCACCCTGGGCGAGTGCCTCGATGCGCTCGTCGGCCTGCGCGCCTCCTGCCGGGCCCTCGCGCGGGCGGCGGCGACCTCGCCCGGGGCCCGGGTGGACCTCGAGCCCCTGCGCCGGCGCCTGCGGCCGGAGCTTGCGGAGGTGACGATCCGCGGCGCCGCCCCGGGCGTCGGGGCCGCCCTCGACGCCGTGCTGCGGGCGCTCGCCCCGTTCGACGACGCGGCCGGCTTCGCGTAGCGTTGGGCATCATGGCCTTTCGCGTGGGCTCGAAGCTCCTGCGCCTGCTCGGACGAGCGGGTCTTCGGCTGGTCGGCTGGCGCGCCGCCGGCACGGCGCCCGACCGCGGCGTCGTCCTCATCGCGGCGCCTCACACGAGCAACTGGGACCTCTTGTACATGCTGCTCGTCGCCGCCGAGCTGGGGATCGAGGTGCACTGGGTGGGCAAGCACACCCTGTTTCGGCCGCCCTTGGGCTGGTTGATGCGTGCGGTGGGGGGGATCCCGGTGGACCGCAGGGCGCGCCACGGCGCCGTCGAGCAACTCGCCCGGGCGTTCGAGCGCGACCCGAACATGATCCTGGCGGTCGCGCCGGAGGGGACCCGCGGCAAGGCCCCCTATTGGAAGAGCGGCTTCTACGAGATCGCGCGGGCCGCCGGGGTGCCGATCGCGTTGGGCTACCTGGACTACGCCCGCAAGGAGGGAGGGATCGGGCCGTGGGTCGAGGTCACCGGCGACCGCGCGGCCGACATGGAGAAGATCCGGGCCTTCTACGCCGACAAGACGGCGCGTCGGCCCGAGGCGTTCACCCCGCCGCGCCTGCGCGAGGAGGCGGCCGGCGAGGCGGGCTCACCCCGCCGGTAGCGCGTCGCACGTGGTCTCGATGAGGGACAGGGCCTCGTCGAAGAACGGCGCGTAGTCGGGGGCGCACACGTCGCCGACCATCCCGTTGGGCCCGAACAGATCCGTGAACGCGATGATCTGGCTCGCGATCTGGGCGCCCTCGCTGCCGTTCCACTGAAACGGCGGGCACAGGTTCGGCTTCGGGTGCCCCACGAGGGACAGGACGATCACCCGGGCCGGGTCGCCGCCGGCGCGCGCCACCAGGTCCTCGTACCAGTCGCCGGGGGTGCCCGGGGTGTCTTCGAGATCGTCTTCGTCCGTGACGATCACCGTCACGAGCACGGCGTCGGCGCGGCGAAACCCCGCGTTGCAGCCGTTCTCGGCGAGATTCGCCGGGGCGAGGGCTTCGAGGGCGGCGAGCACCGGCCGCTCCTTCGGGTCGCCCTCGGTGCCCACCTGCGCGGCGCAGGCGAAGTCCGCCACGAGGTCGTCGGCCCCGGTGAGGTAGCGCCCCTCGGAAAACGGCGCACACATGGCGTTGCTCGACCCTGCGCCGCCGGTCTTGGTCGTCAGGGCGCCGACCATCGTGCAGCCCGCTTCGTTGAAGGCGTAGGCGTCGGTCGTCACCACGCCGACGTGGACGTCGAGGCCGCCGTCCACCAGCGCCAACAGACCGTCGGAGAAGCCGGGGAAGCTGGCGATGAGGTTCGCCTGCTCGTCGGCCATGCTGTACGAGTCGTCGATGACGAACAGCACGTCGATGCCGGGGCACGGGGCCACCTCGGGGACGTCCACGCCGCCGCCCAGATCGAAACGGGGCGGCGAAGGGGCGCCGGCGGAGGCGCCGCCGCCGGACGAAGCGCCGCCGGTGGTCGCGGGATCGGGCGGGGGGCCGGTTTCGTCCGAGATCGCGGTCGTCGCGGCGACGTCGGGACCGGCGAACCCCGCCGGTCCGGGGGCGGTGAACGTACAGGCCGACACGAAGGACACGAGGACCGTGGGGGCATGTTTCATGCCACGGGGTGGATTCACGCGCCGTGCCGACCCCGGCGGACCCGTCCCGCGGCCGTGGACCGATCCGCCCCCGTGTGCCGCGCCCCGTCCCGCCGGTGAACGGCCCGTCGCCGGGCCGGGCCGGGCGTCGGCCCGGTGGTGCGGGATCGGGCGACGGCGCCGCGGGTCCCTCCGCCGCCGGCGGGGGTGCGCTGCGGCCGCCGCCGGTCCCGTGGGCGGCTCGTGCGTCCCGGCGGGGTGTGGGTCGGCCCGGGGCCCGGCCGCGGGCCCGGCCGGCGTCCCGCCGGGGCACGGGCGGATGCGCGCGTGCTACAGTGCCCGCGGGATGCCGAGCGGGCCGAGCACCAAGCATCTGCCGCGGATGCCGGGGCGCAGCGACCTGCGGGTGCTGCGGCTGCGGGCCGCGGACCTGCGCCACGTCACCCGGCTCGTGTCGGGGGCCTACCGCATCGAGGTGCCCACGCGGGACCGCGTCACCGTGGGGGACGCCGTGATGGTCGAGGTGACGCTCGGCCCGATGGAGGACGAGATCGGATTCGACGGCGTCGTGCTGGCGATCGAGCCGGACCACGGCGCGCGCCGATCGTGGGTGCGGATCGAGGTCGCCCCCGTGGACGCCCCGCGGCTTTCGTTCTTGCTCGACGTCCTGCGGGGGGCGCGGCGCGGCGTGCCGCGGCGGTATCGGCGGATCCCCGTGGACGTGCCCGCGCGGTGGCTGCACGGGATCCGTCCCAGTCACGGCGTGTGCCGCACGCTCAGCCCGGGCGGCGCGTTCGTGGAGACCGCGACCCCGGTGCCGGTGGGCACGCACCTCGAACTCGAGCTGCGCGACGACCCCCGGCGGGGCCCGATCGTGATCCCAGGGACGGCCGTGTGGGCCGGGCGGCTGGGCGGACACCTGGGCTTCGGGTTCCGCGCCGACCAGCGCGGCGGTCCCGCCGGGGCGCGCCTGGCCGATCTGCTCCGCGCGTGGGAACGGACGGTCGGGCCGGATCTCGTCACCTTGGGTCGCCTTCGGAGCTGACGGCGGCGGCCGGGCGCACACCCTTCGGTGCGCCGCCGGCTGCCGGTGTGGTAAGGCTCCGCCGTGGCACGGCGCGTCCTGCTCGTCGAAGACGAGGCCGACCTGCGGGCGTCGGTGGCGTTCGCGGTGCGGCGGGCCGGCTACCAGGTCACCGAGGCGGGCACCGGCGCCGAGGCCCTCGCCGCCGTCGCCACCGCGCCGGTTCCCGACGTGGTCGTGCTCGACGTGATGCTCCCCGACCTGTCCGGGGTGGAGGTCTGCCGCCGGCTGCGCGCGGACCGGCGCACCGCCGACTGCGGGGTCGTGATGCTCACCGCCCGTTCCGAGGAGTTCGATCGGGTGCTCGGGTTCGAGGCCGGGGCCGACGACTACGTGACCAAGCCCTTCTCCATGCGGGAGCTGCTGCTGCGGATCGAGGCGTTGTTGCGCAGGACGAAGCGGCCGCCGGCCCCCGCGAAGGCGCTCGCAAGCGGCCCCATCGTCGTGGACGTGGACGCGCACGAGGTGACGGTGGACGGCGTGCAGGTCACGTTGACGGCCCTGGAGTTTCGTCTCCTGGTCACCTTGATGGAGCGCAGGGGGCGCGTGCAGACGCGCGAGATGCTGCTGCGGGACGTGTGGGGGATCGACGCGGACGTGACCACGCGCACGGTGGACACCCACGTCAAGCGCCTGCGACAGAAGCTCGGCCCGGCGGGCGCCGCGGTGGAGACCGTTCGGGGGGTGGGGTACCGGTTTCGGGAGGGTGGCTCGGAATCGTGAAGGGATCGCGCCGGTTCCACCCGCCGTCGCGGGGTGCCGTACTCGCACGGCGTCCCGGTGCCCGCGCACGCCGGCCGGGTTCGGGCCGGGCGCGCCGTCTTCGGCCGTGGCGGCTCGGCGGGCATCGGGCGCATACCGCGCATGCGGTTGTTTCGCGGTTGTCACGCGTCTGTCACCTTCGTCGGTCACAAGGCGGGGGCAACGAACCCACCACGCTACGGAGGCTCCGTTTCCCATGAAGATCCACGCGCGTTCCCACACCACGTTCCTCGCCCTGGCCGTCGTGCTCGCCGGCTGCGGCAGCAAGCACAAGGCGGCGGCAGAAGCCGGCGGCGGTCCCTCGGCGAAGGGGGCCGGTGCACCCGCGGAGGCGGCCGAGGGGACCGTCACGGTGGACGGTTCGAGTACCGTGTTCCCGATCACCGAGGCCGTCGCCGAGGAATTCCAGAAGACCAGCAAGCACCGCGTGACCATCGGCGTGTCGGGCACCGGCGGCGGTTTCAAGAAGTTCTGCCAGGGGGAGGTGGCGGTGACCGGTGCCTCGCGGCCGATCAAGCCGAGCGAGGTGGAACTGTGCCGGAAGAACGGGGTCGAGTACGTCGAGCTGCCCGTGGCCTACGATGGCCTCGCCGTCCTCGTGCACCCGAAGAACGACTGGGTGGAGGCGATGACCGTCGAGGAGCTCAAGAAGCTGTGGGCGCCCGAGGCCCAGGGGACGATCACGAAGTGGAGCCAGATCCGGGCGGGCTGGCCCGACAAGGAGATCCACCTGTTCGGACCCGGCGTGGACTCGGGGACGTACGACTACTTCACGAAGGCCGTCGTCGGCAAGGAGCACGCGAGCCGCGGCGACTACACGTCGAGCGAGGACGACAACGTGCTCGTGCAGGGGATCTCCACCGACCCCCTGGCGCTCGGCTTCATGGGGTTCGCCTACTACGTGGAGAACAAGGACAAGCTCAAGCTCGTCCCCATCGACGACGGCAACGACGCCAACGGCGCGGGACCGATCGCCCCATCGGCCGAGACCGTGTCGAACGGCACGTACCAGCCGCTTTCGCGCCCGATCTTCATCTATGTGTCGAAGAAGGCCGCCGGCCGACCGGAGGTCGGGTCGTTCGTGGACTTCTACCTTGCCAACGCCGCGAAGCTGGCGGCCGAGGTGGGCTACATCCCCCTGCCCGACAAGGCGTACACCCTGGCAAAGAAGCGCTTTGCCGACAAGGTGACGGGCTCGATCTTCGGAGGGAAGGGCTCGAAGGTGGGCGTGTCCATCGAGGCGCTTCTCGCCGGCTGACCGGGCGATGCAAAGAGGGCGGACGATGCCATGAACCGAACGACCGCGAGCACCGGGTTCGAGCGGGCCGTGTACGCGGCGCTGCTTTCGTGCGCCCTCGTCTCGATCGTCACGACGGTTGGGATCCTCTACGTGCTCGCCTCGGAGACCGTCGCCTTCTTCACGGAGGTCTCGCTGTCGGAGTTCTTGCTCGACACGCAGTGGACGCCCCTGTTCGCGGACAAGCACTTCGGCATCTGGCCGCTCGTGGCCGGCACGGCGCTGACCTCGTCCGTGGCGATCGCCACGGCCGTCCCCCTGGGCCTGTTGTCGGCCATCTACATGAGCGAGTTCGCGCCCAGGCGCCTGCGGGCGGTCCTCAAACCCGGCCTCGAGATCCTCGCGGGGGTGCCCACCATCGTCTACGGCTACTTCGCCCTGGTGGTGGTCACGCCCGTGCTGCAGGCGTGGATTCCAGACATGGCTGGGTTCAACGCGCTGTCACCGGGGATCGTCATGGGGATCATGATCCTGCCGATGGTGTCCTCCCTGTCCGAAGACGCCATCGCGGCCGTGCCGGCGACCCTGCGGGAGGGGGCGTATGCGCTCGGGGCCACGGAGCTTGCGACGATCTTCCGCGTGGTATTGCCGGCGGCCAGCTCGGGGATCGTCGCGAGTGTCATCCTGGCGCTGTCGCGGGCCATCGGCGAGACGATGATCGTCGCCATCGCGGCCGGCCAGCAGGCCCGCTTCACCCTGGATCCGCGCGTCCCCATCGAGACCATGACCGCCTACATCGTGCAGATCAGCATGGGGGACACCCCCACGGGGACCCTCGAGTACCGGACGATCTTCGCCGTGGGCAGCGTATTGTTCGTGCTGACCTTCGCGATGAACTACCTGAGCCACAAGCTGCGCAGGCGCCTTACGCTCGCCGAGTAGACGAACCATGTCCGCCCGCCGCCGCCCGTCCGAGCGCCTGTTCCGTCTCGTGTGCCTCGCCGCGACCGCCGGGCCCCTCGGCGTGCTCGCCTGGCTCGTCGGGGACACGCTCGTCGATGGGATCGACCGCCTGTCGTGGTCGTTCCTTGCGAGCTATCCTTCGCGGCACGCCGAGCAGGCGGGGATCCTTCCGGCCGTCGCCGGTTCGCTTTGGCTCATCGTCACGACTGCCCTCATCGCGCTGCCGATCGGGGTGGGGGCGGCGCTGTTCCTGGAGGAGTACGGGGGGCGGTCGCGGCTCGCCCGGATCATCGAGATCAACATCGCGAACCTGGCGGGGGTCCCGTCGGTGCTCTACGGCTTGCTGGGGCTTGGGATCTTCGTCCGCACCCTGGGGCTGGGGCGCAGCGTCATCGCCGGCGCCGCGACCCTCGCACTGCTCGTGCTGCCCATCGTGATCCTGGCCTCCCGGGAGGCCCTTCGCACCGTGCCCGACGGCCTGCGCGAGGCGAGCTACGCCCTGGGCGCCACGACGTTCCAGACGCTGCGGCACGTGGTGCTGCCCATGGCTCTGCCGGGCATCCTGACCGGCGCGATCCTCGCGATCTCCCGCGCCATCGGGGAGACGGCGCCGCTCATCGTGGTGGGGGCGCTGTCCTACGTCACGTTCGTGCCCGACGCCCTCGACGCACCCTTTACGGCGCTGCCGATCCAGATCTACAACTGGGTCTCGCGGCCGCAGGAAGCGTTCTTGAAGAACGCGGCCGCCGGTATCATCGTGCTGCTCGCGACGATGCTCGTGCTGAACGCGGCGGCCGTCCTCCTGCGCCACCGCCTCGACGCCAGAAAGCCATGACGATGGTAGCCGCCATGCAGACCTCGACCCGCCCCAGCCCCGACCGCCCCAACGGCGCCGCCGAGCCCTCACCGGGCGCGGCGCGGGCCAAGGTGACCGTGTCGGGGTTGCGCGCGTGGTTTTCGGACCACGAGGTGCTCCACGGCATCGACATGGAGATCCTCGAAAACCGGGTCACCGCCATCATCGGGCCGTCGGGATGTGGAAAGTCCACGTTCATCCGTTGCCTCAACCGGATGCACGAGCACGTCCCGGGCGCGCGCATGGCGGGGCGGATCCTGCTCGACGGCACGGACGTCTACGGGCCCGACATCGACCCGGTGCTGCTGCGCCGCCGGGTCGGCATGGTGTTCCAGAAGCCGAATCCGTTTCCCAACATGACCATCGAGCAGAACGTGCTGGCGGGGCTGTTGCTCACGCGCCGGCTCGACAAGGCCCGCCGCGAGGAGATCGTGGAGAGGGCCCTGCGCGGAGCGGCGCTGTGGGACGAGGTCAAGGACCGGCTCCATCTGCCCGGCACGGGGCTGTCCGGTGGGCAGCAGCAGCGTTTGTGCATCGCGCGGGCCATCGCCGTGGAGCCCGAGGTGCTCTTGATGGACGAGCCCTGCTCGGCGCTCGATCCGATCGCCACGGCGCGTATCGAAGACCTCATCCACGAACTGTGCGAGCGCTACACGATCGCCATCGTCACGCACAACATGCAACAGGCGGCCCGGGTGTCCGACACCACGGCGTTCTTTCTCTCCGGGGAACTCGTCGAGATGGGCGAGACGAACCGGATCTTCACGGCGCCGAAGGATCCGCGGACCGAGGACTACATCACCGGCAAGTTCGGCTAGCAACGTCAGGAGCCATCGGGATGCCCAAGACCCACACCGACCGCGAGTACGAGCAACAGCTCCAGCTTCTGCGCGAGCGGCTCGTCATCATGGCGGGCCGGGTGGAGGAGATGATCGGTCTTTCGATCCGGGCGCTGGTGGAGCGGGACGTGCCGCTGGCCCGGCGCACCATCGAGGCGGACCACCGTGTCAATCGCCTGGAGGTCGAGACGGACGAGCTGTGCCTCGTGATCCTCGCCAAGCGCCAGCCCATGGCCTCCGACCTGCGGTTCATCACGCTGGCGCTCAAGATGGTCACGGACCTCGAACGCATCGGGGACCTGGCCGTCAACATTTGCGAGCGCGCCGTCGAGCTGGCCGCGATGCCGCAGCTTACGCCGTGGGACGACATCGTCCGCATGGGCGACGTGGTCCGTTCCATGGTGCGCGACGCCATCGACGCCTTCGTGCAGTCGGACGCCGAGCAGGCCCAGCGGGTGATCGAGCGTGACAACGAGGTGGACGACCTCTACACCAAGGTCTTCCGCGACGTGCTGGCGATCATGATGGCCGATTCGACGGCCGTCGAGCGCGGGATCCACGTGCAGTCGGTGGCCAAGTGGCTCGAACGCATGGCCGACCACTGCACGAACCTCGCCGAGCTCGTGGTCTTCATGGTCAAGGGCAAGGACATCCGCCACATGGGCCGGATGGACGACGAGCCCGCAGGGTAGGGGCGGCCTACATGCACGCGCCGCTGTTGCATTTTTCACTGCAGCACTCGACGGGGAAGTTGCACAAAGCGCCCGAGACCTTGCAGATGGAAGGCGCGCACGCCCCCAGGTTCGCGTTGCAGACGAAACCCATGCAGCAATTGTCGTCGGTGTTGCACGGCTTGTTGAGACCGTTGCAGCAACCGCTCGTGTCGAACGTGCAGTCGTCGTTGCAGGCGACTCCGCCGTCGGGCGCCGGCTTTGCCATGTCGAACCCCAGGTCCTTGCAGGTCTTCGGCGGGTCGAGGCCCGGCTCGCACGCCTCCGTGCCCTCGATGGCTCCGTCGCCGCACGAGGTGCAGCTCGAGATGTTGAACGCACTACAGTCGTCCTCGCAGGCCAGGTCGCCCGCGTCATAGTTCCCCACGTCGGGGCAGGCCAGCCCGTCGAGGTCCTGGCCGTCGCACACCTCGTCGTCCTCCTTGATGTCGTTCCCGCACAGCGAGCAGTCGGAGAAGTCGAAGGCCTTGCAGTCGGGCATGCAGGCGACCGGTTCCGGGCCGTGGTAGCCCTCCTGGGCGAAGCTGTCGCACGTCTTGCCGCCCACGTCGTCGCCGTCGCAGACCTCCGGCCCCTCGGCCACGTCGTCGCCGCAGGTGTAGCAGCCGCCGTAGTCAATCTGGCAGGTGAGGGTGCAGGTCGGCTGGCCGGCCTGCTTGCCCACGTCGCCGCAGCTTGCGCCCCCGAGATCCTGGTCGTCGCAGGCCTCGCCCGGGTCGATCACCCCGTCGCCGCACCCGGAGCCGGTGCACCCCCCGAAATCGAGGGTGCAGTCGTCGCGGCACGCGACGGAGCCACCCGAAAAGCCCTGTCCCAGACAGGTCACGCCGCCGAGGTCGGCACCGTCACATTCCTCGGGCGACTGGCGAACGCCGTCGCCGCACTCGGCCGTGCCGGTCGTGCTCCCGCCCGCCGATGCGCTGCCGGCGGTGGCGGTGGACGTGGCCGCGGCGGTGGCCGACGACCCGGACCCGCCCCCGGCGGTGCCCGTCCCGTTCGCCTGGAACGCCGGGTTCGTCCGCCGGCACGCGGTCGTGAGGCCGAGCGCCAGCGTGAGCACGATCCAGGGAGCGGAGAGCAGCCGGGCCATGGATCCACTCTAGCACGCGAGACACCGCCTGGGCCGCGTCTTCCGGGCCCAGCCGCGCGCGGCCGAAGATGGGCCTTGACGGCGCGTGCTTCGGGGCGGCAATTGGGGGTATCGTCCCGCCATGGCACGCGACGACATCGACCTCGATCACGTGACCGTCCACCGCGCGCCGGGCGCGTCCGCGGACGGTCCGGTGACCTCGCCCGACGGCGTGCTCATCGTCGTGCGCAAGGCGTTCGGGCCCACCGGTGCCCCGCTGGTGGGGATCTCCGACGTGACCTTCGACGGCTACCCGGCGGTCACGGTCGGCGTGCGCGCAAACGAGCAGGAGGGGCTGGTGCACCTGTCCCCGATCCACGGAGATCGTCGCAAGGTGACCGACCTCGTCCTCGAGGACGGGACCAAGTGCGAGCTGTTCTGCCCCACGTCCGGCCGGCCGTTGCCCAAGGTCGGCCGCGTGGTCGAGGGGGAGGACGCCGAGTACTACGCCCTGTACCTGACCGACCGGCTCGACCGCGGCAGCGCGATCTACGTCAGCGACCTCTGGGGCCACTATCACTCCCGGATCGTGGACGAAGGGGAGCTCATCTCCGCCTGGGCCGCCTCGGCCGACGGCGCCGCGTCGGCGTCCTGACCCCGCGAGCGGTGCCTACGGCGGCGCGCCGGCGTACGCAAAGCCCAGGCCGGCCCCTTCGAGCAGCAGTTCCACCACCTGGCGCTGCATCTCGACGCGGCGGGCCTCGCAAAACCCCATCCAGGTCTCGACGCAAAGCCCCACGCAGCCGGTGGCCTCGACGATGACCTCCGTCGAGGAGGTCGGCACCGGGTAGTAGAGAGGCGCCCAGCGCTCGGACGGATCGCGCAGGGTCCGGTTGAGGCGCTCGATGGTGGCGGGCACGATCGGCGGGACCGGCTCGACGCCGTAGACGAGGGTCTGCCCGAAGGAGGGCGTGACGGCCGGGTCGTAGCGCTTGCGGCTTTCGTGGAGCGTCGCGACGAGGGCCGGGCGCTCGTCGAGCACCAGGTCCATGAACCGCCGGGCGAGCCGCGCCTCGCGGGCCGCCCCCGCCGCATCGCCGGGGAAGCAGCGGTTGAGGTCCAGCCCGCCGGGCGCCGTGCGGCTTCGCGCCCGGAAGGCCGGGGGGTTCATGACCGGCACGACGAGCAGGCGCCCGGCCCGCGGTCGCAGGCCGGCCTCGAGCATCTCGAACAGGGCGTGGGCGCCGGCCACCTCGTCGCCGTGGATCGCCGCCTGCACGAGGGCCGTGGGCCCCGGGCGGTCGGCCTCGAAGACGTGCACGGCGACGTTCGGGGCGAGGAAGTGGTCTCCGGCGGGCAGCGGCATCGGTTCGCCTTCCTACCCGCCTGGGCGGCCCCCGCGCAACCGGGGGGCGGGACGGCCCGCCGCTTCGGGCGCCGGCCGGCCCTTGCGGCGCCGCGCGCTCCGTGACAGCGTGGCAGGTGCTGCGATGAGCGCCCCCGTCGTTCGCCCCCGGCAACGCCTCGGCAAGTACCGCATCGTCCGCCGGATCGGTCGGGGCGGCTACGCCGACGTGTACGAGGCGACGGACACCATCGAGGGGCTGCGCGTGGCGCTGAAGATCCCCTCGGCCGAGGCGCTCTCACCCGCGGTGCTCGAGGAGGTCCGGCGGGAGATCCGGCTGGCGGCCGTTCTCGACCACCCGAACGTCCTGCCGCTCAAGAACGCCGACGTCCTCGAAGGGCGCCTGGTCATCGCCTACCCCCTCGGGGTCGAGACGCTGGAACATCGGCTGGCCCGCCGGCTCGGGGTGCGGCGCGCCCTGGAGCTGGCCGATCAGATCCTGGCGGGGCTCGCCTGCGCCCACGAGCACGGCATCATCCACTGTGACATAAAACCCGACAACATCCTGCTGTTCGACGACGGCACCGCCAAGATCGCGGACTTCGGTATCGCGAAGGTGGGCACGCGCACGCTGCAGGCGTCGGGCACGGGCACCGTGGGGTACATGGCACCCGAACAGGCGATGGGCCGTCCGTCGCCGCGCTCCGACGTGTTCGCGGCCGGCATGGTGCTCTATCGTATGTTCACGGGGGTGTTGCCGCAGTGGCCGCTCGCCTGGCCGCTGCCGGGGCATCGGCGCCTGCGGAAGATCGGGGCCGAGGTGACGGAGGTGCTGCGCCGGGCGCTCGAAGTGGACCCGCGCCGCAGGTACCGGGACGCGGGGGCGATGTTGCGGGCCTTTCGGGCGGCGCGCCGCAAGGTGACGGCCCGCACGAAGCCAACAATGCGCGCCGCCGGCGGCAACGGCGTGGCGGTCGGCCGGGACTGGCGACGCGTGCGGGCGCGACAGTACCGGCGCCTCGTGTCGGACTGGTTGCGTCACGACGACGACTGCCCCGCCTGCGGCGAGCCGTTCGACGAGCGCATGACCCATTGCCCGTTCTGTGGCCAGGCGCGTCCGTTCTACGACGGCCCGACGACCATGCCCCGCCGGTGTGAGCGCTGCGGGCGGGGCGTCAAGCTCGACTGGAAGTACTGCGCGCACTGCTACGGCGCGGCGGTCGGGCCCGCGAGCGGTCGGACGTACACGGATCGCCGCTACGCCGCTCGATGCACCTCGGCTCGGTGCACGCGCAAGGTGCTCATCCCCTTCAGCCGGTATTGCCCGTGGTGCCGGACGAAGGTGCGACGGCGGTGGAAGATCCCCGGTGTCGGCGGACAGTGCCGGCGATGCGGGTCGAGCGTGGTCGCCGGCTTTTGGTCCCACTGCGCCTTTTGCGGCTCGGCCTTGCCGACGAAACGCAACACCAGGTAACGTACGGCGTGCCCGGCGAGCACAGCGCGCTTCCCGTCCTGTGTGGGCTGTTCGAGGTGGACCGCGACGAGCCGCGGCGCGTCGAGACCGCCGCGGGCGTGGCGGTGCTGATCTCCGTGCGCTCGCCCGCGGCGGACGGCGTCAACGAGGACGCGGCCGTCGCCCTCGACGGCGGCGCGGTGACGGTGCTGGCCGTGGCCGACGGATACGGGGGTGGGCCGACGGGGGAGCGCGCGGCGCGCCTTTCGCTGGAGGCGCTGGCGGAGGGGGCGGCATCGGCGGCCGACGGCGCGCAGGCGTTGCTGGCGGCGGCCCGCGCCGCCAACCGGGCGGTGTCGGCCCTCGGGACCGGCGCGGCGACGACCCTGCTCGCGGCTGTCGTGGACGGGGCGACGGTCACGACCATGAGCGTCGGTGACTCGATGCTGGTGGTCGTCGGCCAGCGCGGCAAGATCAAGCTGCGCTCGGTGCCGCACTCGCCGGTGGGGTACGCGGTGGAATCGGGGCTGCTCGACGAGGAAGACGCGATGCACCACGAGGCGCGGCACTTTGTCTCGAACATGATCGGCGAACCGACCCTGCGCATGGAGCTGACGGTGGGGACGCCGCTATCCCCCCGCGACACCCTCGTTCTCGGGACGGACGGGCTGTGGGACAACCTGCGTGTGGACGAGGTCATCGAGACGGTCCGCACCGGGGCGCTCGACGAGGCGGCCGCGACCCTGGCGCGGAAGGTGCGGGGCCGCATGGTGGCGCCGGCCCCGGGCGAGCCGTCGAAGACGGACGACTGTACGTTCATCCTGTATCGCCCGGTGTGAGCGCGCCGGTCCGAAGCCGGGGGTGGCGGACCGGGCGGTCGCCGGCGGCCGGCCGCGTGCGGCGCTCGAAGATGCACCAGGATACGCGGGCGCCGACGGCCAGCTCGTGCGCGAGGGCATAGTTCGGAGCGAAGCGCGGGTCGTGGAAGATCCGCTTCGAGCCGGCCATGTGGGCCTTGCCGCAACCGCTTTCGAGGATGAAGACGAGGTAGCGCGGCATCACGTCGAAGATCCGGTCCGTAAAGCCCGGGCCCAGCTTGCGCGTGTAGCCCCCGGGCAGCCGGCCGATCACCGGGTCCACCAGGCCCAAGAGGTCGAGGATCGGGTAGTCGGTCGCGTAGCCGACGTAGCCGAGGTCGCCGATCCCCACCGTACCCCGCCGGTGGCGCAGCAACCAGTCGGCGGTCTGCCCGGCGGCGTTGCGCCAGAACAGGCGCTCGTCCACCATGAAGACGCGGTGGGCGGTGCGCAGTTTCGCGGGGCGTTGCCACAGGGCGGCGGCTAGGAGCGCACCGGCCGCGAGCCGTACGGGCAGGCGCCGGTGGTCGAGGGCCGCCCGCAGCGTCGCGCCGCACAGGGCGAAGCCGATCGGCTCGATGGGCACGAAGAAGCGGAAGAACTTCATCCAGTCGCCGCCGACCAGGACCACGTAGGCGGCGAAGGTGGCCACGGCGAGTCCGGCCGCCACGCCGAGGGCGACCCGCCGCAGGGCGAAGAAGACGAGCGCGACCGGCAGCAGCGCCCACACGGGGCCCGCGTGTTCGAGGTAGCCGCGCAGGTAGGCGGTGCCGCCGGCGATCTGCGCCCGCACGTCGCCGGTCTTGGCGACGAAGGTAAACGGCACCCACAGCCCGTAGTAGGCGCGACGGAACGCAAGGTGGGCGGCGACCGGCGCCGTGAACACGGCGATCCGAACGAGGGTTCGGCGCGAGAGCAAACCGCGGCCGGTCGCGAGCAGGGCGAACCCGAAGAACAGCGGGCCTTCGGGGCGCAGGCCGGTGGCGGCGGCGAAGACGAGGGCCGAGGGCCACACGGGGCGCCCGGCCGCTTCCTCCCGCGCGACGAGGACGAACCCCCACACGCAGCTGGCGGCGAAGGCGGCGGTCTCGAGGCCGAAGACCGCGTAGCCGGTCAACGGCCCCGACGTGGCGAGAAACCAAGGGGCGAGCGGCGGGGTGCGACGCAGGGGCACGAGTCGGCGCTCCAGGGCGAAGGCGCCCGCCATCGCCGCAAGCGCCGAGGCGGCGCCGAGGATCTTGGCCAGGAGGTTCGGGTCGATCCCGAGACGGATCCCCCCGGCGAGCACGACGGTCCACAGGAAGTTCGTGTAGCCCTCGACGCGCTCGCCGGGGTTGTAGACGAGGCCCAGGCCGCGGGCGAGGTTGCGGGCGTAACGATAGGAGATGTAGGCGTCGTCCACCGTAAACGGCCAAACGCGCGCCATGTAGAAGGCGCACAGGGCCGCGGGGAGGACGAACCCGACGAGCAGGTGGACGGATCGGCGACCGAAACGAGGGCGCATGGGCGAGGCGAAGGGCGAAGGAAACCACCCGCGGCGGGGCGAGCCTATCACGGGGCCGGGGGGCGCCGCCGCGCCAGGGCCGCCGCGCTGACCGCGAACAGGCCCGTGCAGGCAAGGCCCGTGGCGTAGGACAGGGTGCGGAAGAAGGATAGCCACGGCGTCGAGGGCCCGAAGGTCTGCTTGCCGAGCAGCAGCAGGATCGAGCCGGCGTAGCCGGCGGCGTCCGTCACGTAGATCATGAACACCGCGGTGCCGACCGTGCCCGTGGCCGCGATCATACGGTCGAACAGGACGCATCCGTAGGGCACGTACGCCAGGTACAGGCCGAGCCCGACCAGGATCATGAACGCCGAGCCGGGGACGAGCCCCAGGTCGAAGGCGAGGGTCGCGCCGGCCACGAGCGCCGTGCCGGCGGCCATGAGCCCGTGGACGGCCAACAGCGCCGTGCGGTTGTCGCGGACGCGGACCAGGGCGGCGAGGGCGGCCAGGACGACGACGGCGATGGGGATCTCCGAGACCGTGAGGATCCGGGGGCGGTCGGCCCAGCCCAGCGCGTTCCAGATCTCCACGGCGAAGTTGTCGCGGATGTCGCGGTAGGCGGTCAGCAGGACGTAGAGGGTCGTGAGCGCGGCGAGCGCCACGGCGTGTCGCCGTACGAAGGCCCGGCGGGCGCCCGCGCGCATGGGGCGGCGGGCGGTGCGCTCGGCCTCGTCGTGATGGGACGGCGGCGGCAGGGCGGCCAGTCCGGCCACGCCCGCCAGGAACAGCGGCAGGAAGCAAAGGCCCGTCAGCGCGGGCATCCACGCCTCGGGCACCCCGGCCAGCACGAGGGCGCGGCCGACGGTCTTGACCACGCCGCTTGCGACGATATAGGAACCACTGAGGCCCGCGCCCAGGATCTCGGAGGTGCGCCGGCCCTCCAGATAGCCGTACACGAGCCCCCACACCCCGCCGAGACAAAGGCCGTTGCCGAACATGGCGGCCAGGCGCAGCCACGGCCCGGCCAGGGCGAACAGCACCAGGAAGCCCTCGGCGGCGAGCACGACCGACAGCAGGGCGGCGGTCCGTCGTACGGGCGCAAGCTCCGACAGCACCCGGATGCCGAGAAACTTGGCCGTCGCGTAGCCAACGAGTTGGCTCGAAAGCACCGCGATCTTGAGGTCGAACCCGCCCACCTGCGCGCCCTCGAACACCGCCGCCGCGATGGGCTTGCGGAAGGCGTACATGCAAAAGTACGTCGTAAAGGACGAGACGATCGCGAACGGGACGAGCGCGGCCGGCGGGGCCGCGGCCAGGCGGGTACGAAGTCGTGCGAGCACGCGGTCGGGCGCAAGCAGGCCAGAGAACGCACGGGGCGTAAAGGGCGAGCGGGCCCGCGCGGTTTGACGCCGCTTGCGGTCCCGTGGTAGCAATCCGGCCAGCTGCGCTGTTTGCGCCGATTGCAGCGCGCCATCCGTTTTTTTCAAGGACGCCTTTCGCATGTCGAACCGATCTCGTTCTCTTCTCCTTCGTGCATCCGTGCCCCTCGTCGCAGCTTCGATCCTGTGCGGTTGCGCCGGCCGCAAGGCGGCCTGGGAGGGCGCCCCGCAGCCGTCGGCGTCTCCCGAGGCCGGCGGCTCGGCGGCGGTGCGAAAGTGCTACGATCCGGCGGGTACCCTCGACGAGGCCACGGCCAAGCAGGTGGCCGATCTCGTCGCCCAGGGCGACGCAGCCTGGGCCGAGCGCACCAGCCCGGACGCGATCCGCAAGGCCATTGCGGCCTGGGAGGAGGCGGCCAAGATCGAGACCGGCAACGTGGACCTGCTGGTCAAGCTCACACGGGCCCACTACTTCCTGGCCGACGGCTACCTGCGGGCGGACGCCAAGGCCTACCTCGCCACCATGGACAAGGGGGTCTCCTGGGGCGAGTGCGCGATCGCGGCCGCGAGTCCGGCCTTCGCCAAGAAGCTCGAAGGCGGCGCCAAGCTGCACGAGGCGGTCACGGTGGTGCCCAAGGAGGGCGTGCCGGCGATGTACTGGTACGCCTCGGCGCTGGGCAAGTGGGCCAAGAAGAAGGGGTTTGCCGTCTTGCTCGGCCAGAAGGACAACGTCAAGGCCACGATGGACCGGTGCCTGGCCCTCGACCCGGAGTACTACTATGCGGGCCCGTACCGCTACTTCGGCGCCTACTACGCCGTGGCGCCGAGCTTCGCCGGCGGCGACCTCAACAAGTCGCGCGAGTTCTTCGAGAAGTCGCTCGCCCTCGAGCCGCGCTACCTCGGGACGAAGGTGCTGTGGGCCCAGGAGCTCGCGGTCAAGCTGCAGGACGAGGACGAGTTCGACCGCCTGCTCGGCGAGGTGCTCGCGGCCCCCGACGACATCATTCCCGAGCTCGTCCCCGAGACCCTCGTCGAGAAGCAAAAGGCCAAGGAGCTCATGGCGCAAAAGGACGAGCTCTTCTAGCGCACTTGGCGCGGGCCATGGGGGGCGATTGAATGCTCCAGCGCCCGCCCGCGTCCAACCGTGCCGGACGGCCACGCCGTCTTTTCCCTTGGACCCAGGAGACCGACCCCATGAACACGCGCTCGAAGCTCTCCCGCCGCTCCTTCGTCGCCGGCTCGGCCGGTGTGTTCCTCGTGCCCCGCTTCGCCAAGGCCGAGGCGGAATTCACCATGAAGGTGGCGAGCGTGGCGCCGGCTGGCACGCCGTGGGCCAAGCACCTGCGGGCGCTCAAGAAGCGGATCCAGAACGACAGCGGCGGCCGGATCAAGGTCAAGGCGTACCTGGGCGGCGCCCTGGGCGACGAGATCGCCACCGCCGAGGCGACCAAGCGTGGGGCGATCCAGGTCTTCGGGGGGACGGCGGCGGCGCTCGCCTCGGCGGTGCCGGAGCTTGCGGTGGTGGAGCTGCCGTTTCTGTTCGACCGGGTCGCCCAGGCCGACCACGTGCTCGACCACGTGATCCGGCAGGACCTGGAGAAGCTGCTTTGGGATCGCGGCTACAAGCTGGCCTTCTACTCGGAGAACGGCTGGCGCTCCATCGGCACGAACTTCGGACCGGTCCACGGCCCGAAGGATCTCGCCGGCAAGAAGATGCGCTCGATGGAGTCGGACGTGCACCTTGCCACCTGGCGGGCGCTGGGCGCCTCCCCCGTCCCGATCCCCGTCACGGAGGTGCTCTCGGCGCTGCAGACCGGCGTGGTGGACGGCTTCGACAACACGCCGCTGTTCACCTTCGCCGCCTCCTGGTACCAGGGGATCAACAACTTTACGCTCACCCGGCACAGCTACCAGCCGGGGCTGGTGGTGATCTCGCGCAAGTGGTGGGAGAAGCTGCCCGCCGACCTGCAGCAGGTCGTGCTCGGCGACCCGGCGGCCGAGTCCAAGAAGGGGCGCCGCGGCGTGCGGGCGATCCGCAAGATGCTGGTGCAGAACTTCACGAACGCCGGGATCGCCGTCTACGAGCCCACGGCCGCCGAGCGTGCGGCGATGCGCCAGGCCACGCGCAAGGTGCACGACGAGTTCGCGCGCAAGACGGGCTCGGCCGGCAAGCGGCTGCTCGACAAGATCCGCAAGGCTCTTTGACGGGGCGCCGTTCGTCGGGGCAGGGGCGTCCGCGGCGGCGCCCAAGCCCTGCGGCCGATCCGCGGCGCGCCCCGGGTCACCGTCGGGGCCGTCGCCGCCGGCCGTTTTTCCGGTAGGATGCGCTCCGTGACAGCGTTTCTTACGCGCCTCGACCGAGCCGTGTACCGCGCGGAGCGGAGCCTCGTCGTGGCGGGCCTCGTGGTGATGAGCGCGGTCGTCTTCCTGGACGTCCTGCACCGCACCGCGGCGGACCCCGACGGCCTGCTCGTGCGGCTCGTGCACCGCGCCTGGGGCGGCGGCGACGCGATCGCCGACTCGACCCGGACCGTCGCCCTCCTCCTGGGCTTTGCCTTCTGGTGGCTCGTGTTCGCGTTCGCCCTGCGCAGCCGCAAGGCCGACCGTCCGATCCCGGCAGGCCGGGCCCTTGCGGTGGCGGCGGGGATCACCCTGGCGGCCTACGCGGGGGTGCGCGCGATCGTGGCGCTCTTTCCCAACGGCTTCATCTGGTCGCAGCCGTTCGCCCTGGTCCTGCTGTTGTGGGTGGGCTTCCTGGGGGCGTCCATGTGCACCTACGAGGACAAGCATCTTCGCGTCGAGGCCGCGGAGCGGGCGTTGCCGGAGGCCGCCCGCCGGCCCGTCGCCGTGGTGCGGTACCTGGGGACCGCCGCCTTCTGCGCCTTCCTGGTGGTCGCGTCGTGGAAGTACATGGTCTTCCACTTCGAGGAGTGGGTCGCCACGGAGCACCGCGGTGGCATGTTCCTGGGCACCGAGGTGCCGCGGTGGGTGGGCTTCTTGGTGCTGCCGATCGCCTTCTTCGTGATGGCGGCGCGGTTTGCCGGGCGCGCGGTGCAGGCGGCCCGCGGCACCCTCCGCACCCGCGACGCCGTGGCCGACCTGGTGGCCGGCCGCAAGGCTTCGGCGGGGGGAGGGGGCGCGTGAAGGCCGGGCGCGCGGTCTCGTCACGCGCGGGGGACGTGGCGCGGATGGCGGCCGCGGCGGCGCTCGCGCCGGCGACGGCGATGGCGGCCGACGCCGCGGCCGTGCCGGGCGGCGGCCTTTGGATCGCCTTGCTGCTGGTAGCCCTCGTGGTCGTCGGGGCGCCGCTGTTCCTGCTCATCGGCATGCTCGCCACGGCCGCGTTCGTGCTCTACGGCGACGGCGTCGAGCAGGCCATGGACGTCTTCCCCGCGGTCATCGCGAACCTCACGAAGGCGAACGTGCTGCTGGCGATCCCGTTCTTCGTGGTGTCGGGGGCGATCATGTCGGCGGGCGACATCGCCAACCGGCTCATCGCCTTCACACGGGCGCTCGTGGCCCCGATCCCCGGCGGGTTGGCCGTGGCCTCCGTGGGTGCGTGCGTGTTCTTCGCCGCGATCTCCGGCAGCAGCCCCGTGACGGTCATCGCCATCGGCTCGATCATGTTTCCCGCGCTGTGCTCGGAGCGCTACCGCGAGCCGTTCGCCCTGGGCCTGGTGACCACGGCCGGGTCGCTGGGGATCCTCATCCCGCCGTCGATCCCCATGATCCTCTACGCGCTCGCCGCCTCCGGGCCGCGGCCGCTCGACGTGGGCGAGCTGTTCCTGGCCGGCGTGTTGCCGGGCCTGCTCATCGGCGGTCTGCTCGCGGCCTACGGGGCGTGGACGGCCTGGCGGCAGGGGCTCGATCGCGGGCGGTTCGACCTCGGGCTCGTGCTCGCGCGGCTGCGGGACGGCTTCTGGGCGTTGATGCTCCCCGTCGTGATCCTCGGGGGGATCTACAGCGGCCTGTTCACCCCCACCGAGGCCGCGGCGGTGTCCGTGGTGTACGCCGTCTTCGTGGAGCTTTTCATCCATCGCGAGCTCTCCTGGCGCGACCTGCCGCGGATCCTGGCCGACTCGGCCGTGATGATGGGAACGCTCCTCATCATCATGGCGCTGGCGTTCGGTTTGAACCACTTCCTCGTGGACGAGCAGGTGCCGGACCGCGCCGTGGCGTGGATCCGTTCCATGGACCTTTCGGCGGTGGGGTTCTTGCTGGTGGTCAACGTGTTCCTGCTGGGGGTGGGGGCGCTGATGGACTCGGTGTCGGCGATCCTCATCCTCGCGCCGCTGCTGACCCCCATCGCGGCGGGCCTTGGGATCGATCCGGTCCACATGGGGGTGATCTTCATCGTGAACCTGGAGATCGGGTATCTTACGCCGCCCATCGGTCTCAACCTGTTCGTGTCGTCGGCCGTCTTCGAGAAGAAGATGGGCGAGGTCATCCGTTCGGTGGTGCCGTTCATCGGCATCATGCTGGTGGGGCTCGCGATCGTGACGTACGTGCCGTCCGTGGCGCTCGGGCCCGTGCGGGTGCTGCTGCGGGACGAGCCGTTCCACGTGACGCTGCCGGATGCGCCGCCGGCCCCGGCGCCCGGCCTCGCCGACCTGGACGCGGAGGACGGGGACGACGACGTCGCCGGCCCCATCGAGCCGCCCAAGCCGAAGGGCGGCGTCCTCTCCGTCGAGGAGATGATGCAACTTGCCGGGGAGACGGACGGGGAGACGGACGGCCCCGCGCCCGGTGGGGGCCGCGTGCTGTCGGTGGAGGAGATGATGCAGATGGCCGAGGCCCTCGGCGAGACGGACACGGACGGCGCGGTGGAGGCGACGGGCCCGTAGGGCCCCAGCTCCGGACCGGTGCGACAACTTGCCGCGATGGGGCCGTTTCGCTTCGCGGCCGGGAGGGGGGCTCGTAGATTGGCTCCGCCAACCGAACGGGAGACCGACGCATCATGACCACACCACGGTTCTTTTCGATCCTCGCGCTGACCATCCTATCGTGGCCGCTTGCCTGCAAGTCCGACGACGGCGGGGACACGAACGGGCTTTCGAACGAGGAAGCCTGCCAGAACATCATCGAGGCGTGCCACACCAAGGACGACGGCAGCGACCCGGTGATCAACGGCTGCCACGAGAACGCCCACGACGGCGGCGACTGCCTGAAGGACTACGACATGTGTCTGAAAGCGTGCAATGACGCGCCGGCCATCTCCGGCGGACACGAATCGCACGGGACGCACGGCAGCGGGACGCACGGCAGCGGGACGCACGGCGGCGGGACGCACGGCAGCGGGACGCACGGCAGCGGGACGCACGGCAGCGGGACGCACGGATCCGCCGGGACGAACACGGGCACTGCGGGGACGAGCGGCGGCGCACATGGATGACGGTCCGGGCCGCCGTTCGCCCGCTGCGAGCCCGTGAACCGGTCCCGCCCGCCGGCCACGCGGCGATGGCTTCGCGCCTGCGGCGCCCGCGGGGTTCGGCACGTGCCCGCGGGTCTCGGCATGGGCCCCGTGGGTTTCGGCATGGGCTCGCGGGCCCTGTGGCCGCAGCCCCGCGCCGTGGCGGCGCGGGGCCCGGTGGGTTTGCGGGGGCTGGGACGGTGCCGGGGCCTTGCGGCCGCACCGGCTCGCTCAGTCCAGCGGTGCGAGGTCTTCGGCGCGGACGCGGTGGATCGTGAGGGGGCCGGGCATCCGGCGGTACGTCTCGCCGGCGCCCGCGGCGACGGCCGGCGCGTGCCCCGTCGCGCCGTCGGTCAGGTCCGAGACGGCGACGACCTCCGGGCCGCAGGCGCCGGGTGCCAGGTCCACCAGGGCGAGCTTGCCGTAGCCCGGGTCGTCCGGGGCGGGCAGGAAGGGCCCCGTTCCCACGACGAGCCGTCCGCCGTCCGCCGTGGCCGCGAGGGCCACGGGCTCGAGGTCGCGTCCGTCCGCCCCCGTGAACAGGTCCTCGAGGCCGGAAAGCTGCGGGCACGCCTCCAGCGCCTCGCCGCCGGTGCGCACGGGGTGGATCCCCCGGCGGCCGAGGGTGCCCGCCACCAGCACCGCGTCGCCCACGGCCACCAGGTCCGTGAGCGTCCCGGCGGCGCCGGGGGCAATCTCGGCCACGTCGCCGAGCGCACAGCCTTCGTCGAGCCGCCACAGCCGCGCCGGGTCCGCGCTGGCGGTGACGGGGGACTCGGCCACGACCACGAAGTCCCCCGCGGCGGCGACGGCACGTACGCGGGCGTTCGACACCGGCGGCAGATCGCACAGGGCCACGGGCGAGATCGTGGCCCCGTCCACGGCGTAGAAGGCCACGGCCTCGTTACCGTCGCAGGCCACGGCGAGCCGTCCGCCGGGCAGCACGACCACCTCGCCCGCGGCGTCGCAGGCTCCCTCGGGCAGGTCGTCGAGGGGCCGCGGCACGCCCGCGGCGCCGCCGTCTACGAACTGCACGGAGCCGGGGTGCGTCCAGGTGTCCTCGGGCGCGAACAGGTCGTTCTCGACGGCGGTCACGAAGGCGCCCGCGCCGGCCCGCGCCACGAAGATCGCCTCCTGGGCCCCCGCGTCCACGAGCCGGGCCCCGCCGACCGCGGCCGCGCCGTCGAAGAAGGCCTCCTTCGGCACGGTCGCCCCGATGTCGTGGTCCGCGAGGGTCGAAAGCGGGAGCCACAGCAGCGACCCGCGGTCGCGCGCCGGATAATGTCCAATCGGGACGAGCAGGTCGGGACCGAGGACCGCCGTTTCGTAGGGTTCGTCGAGCCGGTCGTCGCCGTAGTCGCCGCCGGGGTTCGGGTCGAGGTCGAGATCCACGCTCCCCCGGTAGGCCGGGCCGTCGTCGAGCGAGAAGACTTCGAGCCGGTCGTCGAGGGACAGGGCGGCGAACAGGAACGTGCAGGGCGGCTGCGCGCACGTAAGCAGGCCGCCGTCGGGCCACGTGCCGGCCGCGGGACCCCCGCCGGCCGTGCACGAGGCCGCCAGGAGGCACGCGAGGAGGGGGCGTCGGGTCACCGCGGGTTCTCTCCGCTTCGCTTGCGTGCGAGCTTGCGCTGGAGCGTGCGCCGGTGCATGCCGAGGCGTCGAGCCGTCTCGGAGACGTTGTGGCCGGTCTCGGCCAGCACACGCTGGATGTGGTCCCATTCGAGCTCCTCGAGGGTCGGCGGCGTGGTGGGGGGCGGCGCGGGCGTACCGGACGGCTCGAAGGCGGCCTGGATCGCCTCGGCCGAGGCGGGCTTGGTCAGGTAGTTGACCGCGCCCAGGCGCATGGCCTCGACGGCCGTCGGGATGCTGCCGTAGCCCGTCAGCACCACGACGGCCAGGCGCGGGAAACGTTCCGCGAGCGCCCGCACGACCTCCAGCCCGTTCTCGCCCCCGAGGCGCAGGTCCACGACGGCCCGGGAGGGGTGGTGGGCCGTGGCCTCGGCCAGGGCCGAGCGCAGGTCGTTGGCGATGAAGGCCACGTCGCCGCGTCTTCGCAGGGCCCCCGCCAGGGCCTTGGCGAAGGCCAGGTCGTCGTCCACGACCAGGTAGCGGTGCCGGTCCTCGATCATGGTGCAGGGTCGTGATCGGGACGGGCCGGCCAGGTCACCTCGACCAGGGTGCCACCGCCCGGGTTCGGGGACAAGGCGATCGAACCGCCCATGCGGCGAAGCTGCGCCCGGATGAGAAAGAGGCCGAGCCCCGTGCCGCTGCCGTCGGGACGCCGGTGGAAGAAGGGGTCGAAGGCGTGGGCGAGGTCCTCGTCGCGCATGCCGTGGCCGCGGTCGGCGACGGTGGCGACGAAGCGGTCGTCGGCGACGTCGAGCCGCACGCGCACGCCCCGCGGCGGCGGGGGCTGCGGCAGGGCTCGCAGGGCGTTTTCGACGAGCTCGCGCAACTGGCGGGTCACGATGCGGATCGGCTGCACGATGCGGGCATCCTTCGCGGCGGGCGTGATCGTGACCTCCACGACGCCGGGGGGGGCGAGCTCCTGGAGGGCCGGCGCGAGGTCCGGGGGCCGAAACGGCGCGACCTCGTCGCGGGTGCCCGTGATCACCAGCTCCGGGCTCGCCATGTCCTCGACGATCCGGCGGCAGCGCCGGACCTGCGCGCGGATCGTGGCGATGGCCTCGTCGCGGTCGGCCGGCGCCATGTCGGCGAGGTCCGAGGCGAGCAGCTCGATGGTGCCCAGCGGGGTGGACAGCTCGTGGGCGGCGCCGGCGGCGAGGGTGCCGAGGGCTGCGGCGTGGCGGTCCTCGAGGTGGGCGCGCTCGAGGACGCGCAGGCGCTCGCGCTGCCGGGCCAGGGCCACGGCGATCCGGTGCATGAACACCGCGACGAGGGATCCCGCGCAGGCGAAGGCGAGCGCCATGCCCCGCAGGTGGTGCGTCATCGTGTCGTCGCGGGCGGCCATCGGCGTGGACAGGGCGAGCAGCACCCCGAAGCCCGCGACGGCGGCGGCCGCGACGGCGGCGGTCCAGCGCGGTGAAAGGTGCGTGGCGAGGGCGACCGGCACGAAATACAGGGCCGTAAAGGGGTTCGTGGCGCCGCCGAAGACCGACAACAACGCCGACAGGGCGGCCACGTCCCACAGCAGGTGACGTCCGGCCCTCGGCGCGGGCGCGAGGCCGCGGCCCGAAGCCCGCAACAGCGGCAGGCACGCTGCGAGCCAGGCGGCGCCGACCGCGGCGGCGGCGGGCCAGGCTGCGGTCGCCGCGCCGCTCGGATCGCCGATCGACGGCACCGCCGCCCACGCGAAGACGAACGCGACCATGGCGAGGCGGGCGAGGAGCAGTTCGCGGACGGGCAGGCCGGCCACCGGGGGCATGGTGCCAGCCGGCCGCGGCGCTTGGGGCCGCGGCGGCGGCGGCCTGCGGCGGATCGTCGCACGGGGTGCGGGGCGCGACCGTCGTGGCTATCTTGGGGCCGTGATGGCCATCCCGCGAAGCTTTCTGGTCTCCACCCTCCTGGCTGTTTCCCTGTGCCCGGCCCTGGCCTGCGACACGGGCGGGGACGGCGGGGACTCGACGACCGGCATGGTCGAAGACCCGTGCGCGAATGACGACCGCGGGGACGACTACGCGGTGGGGCTTTCGCGCGTGGGCGAGCAGGGCAACGTGCGGCTTACGTTCGTGGACGCGATGCCGGCTCCGCCGCGCAAGGGGGACAACCGGTGGGTCCTGACGGCCGAGCTCGAGGGCACCGGTGTGGCGGTCCAGGACGCGACGTTCACCGTGACACCGTTCATGCCCGACCACGGCCACGGCACGCCCGTGCCGGTGGAGGTCTCCAGGGCGCAGGATGCGGCGGGCACGTGGATCTTCGACCCGGTCAACCTCATGATGGCCGGCCTGTGGGAGATCACGTTCGACGTGGAGGTCGCCTCGGACACGGAAACGACGGTCACCGACTCGGTGGTCTTTCGCTTCTGCGTCGATCCGTAAGCGGCGGCCCCGGTGGCGGGCGTGCAGCTGCCGCCGGGGCGGCGGCTGCGAGCGCGGGGCCGGTTGTGGCACCCTCGGGGCCCATGACGAGCGCCCCCGCCTACGAAGACCTGTTCGACCCCACCGAGGAGCACCGCATGCTGCGGCAGATGGTGGCCCAGTTCGCCCGCCGCGAGGTCGCACCGCAGGCGGCCGAGTTCGACGAAAAGGGCGTGCTCAACGTGCCGTTGTTCCGCAAGCTCGGCGAGCTGGGCCTGCTCGGGATCACCGTGCCCGAGGCGGACGGCGGCGCCGGCATGGACGCCGTGGCGGCGGTCATCGTGCACCACGAGCTGTCGAAGTACGACCCGGGCTTTACCCTGGCGTACCTCGCTCACAGCATGTTGTTCGTCAACAACTTCTACCACTGCTCGAACCCGGCGCAGCGCGCCAAGTACCTGTCCAAGGTGATCTCCGGCGAGTGGATCGGCGGGATGGGCATGACCGAGCCCGGCGCGGGCACGGACGTGCTCGGCATGACGACCACGGCGGTGCGGGCGGACGGGGGCTACGTCTTGAACGGGACGAAGACGTACATCACGAACGCCTGCGAAGGGACGTGCTTTCTGGTCTATGCCAAGCTCGACGGCCGGATCACCGCCTTCGTGGTGGACCGGGACTGTCCGGGCTTCTCCACCTCGAACCACATCGACAAGCTCGGGATGCGCGGCTCGACGATGGCCGAGCTGATCTTCGAGGACTGCCGGGTGCCCCGGGAGAACCTGCTCGGGCGCGAGGGCGACGGGCTCGTCCACATGATGCGCAACCTGGAGATCGAGCGTCTTGCGCTCGCGGCCATGAGCGTGGGGATCGCCGAGCGGTGCGTGGAGATCATGGTGGACTACGCCTCCGAGCGGAAGGCCTTCGGGCAGCCCATCCACCGCTTCGGGCAGATCCAGCGCTACATCGGGGAGGGCTACGCCAGGAAGGAGGCGGCCAAGTGCCTGGTATACGCGGTCGCGCGCGCCGTCGGCCCGAACCTGCGCAACCGGATCGGGTCGGACGCGGCCAAGCTCTTTGCGGCGCCCGTGGGCAAGGAGGTGGCGGACTTCGCCATGCAGGTGATGGGCGGCGCCGGCTACTGCCGCGAGTATCCGGTCGAGCGGCTGTGGCGGGACGCGAAGCTGCTCGAGATCGGCGGGGGCACCCTGGAGGCGCACCAGAAGAACCTGACGAAGGATCTTACGAAGGCCAGGACGGAGGGGGCGTAGCCGTGCCGGTGCGGGTGCCCAAAGCCGCGCGCCTGGGCGAGGGCGAGGCCCGGACCTTCGCCTACGTCGAAGCCGGCGAGCTGCGGGAGGGGTTCGTCCTGCGCGCCGGCGGGCGGCTGGTGGCGTATCGCAACCGCTGCCCGCACCTGGGCGTCGATCTCGACATGGGCACCGGGGCGTTCTTCAGCGCGAAGCTCGGCCGGATCTACTGCCACACCCACGGCGCCACCTTCGAGCCGGCAACGGGCCGGTGCGACGCGGGGCCGTGCCTGGGGCAAGCCCTCGAGCCCCTCGGGGTGCGGGTCGAGGGCGAAGATGCCGTCGTGTCGGCATCACCCGGCGGTGTGCGCAACGGTTGCGCATAGGGCGCAACCTGGACCGCGGGATCTTCGCCGCCGGGGCGCTCGTTCTGGTACCCTCGGGCGCCTGGAGGATTCCCACCATGACACATTCGAAGTTCCTTTCTTTCCTGGCCGCCTGCACCCTCGCCACGACGGGTTGTTCGGGGGACTCGTCCTCGAGTGGATCGGGCAGCGGCACCGAGTCCACGAGCGAGACCCAGGGCGCGAGCACCTCGGCGGGCGCCACGACGATGGATACCGCCTCGAGCACCACCGCGGCCACCGCCGGCACCACCATGAGCGAGCCCAAGCCGAACGGCGAGGCCTGTGCGGATGACACGGAGTGCGAGTCCGGCAAGTGCTTCCTGATCCCCGCGCTCGGTGGGATCTGCGGCGAGTGCAAGACGGACGCCGACTGTGAGAGCGGCGGGTGCACGATCCCGAATCCGCTGGCCTCGCCGCCGGAGGGGTCGAAGTGCAACATGGGCGAACTCGGCGCCGGCTGCGAGACCGATTCCGTGTGCCAGGCGGGCCTCAAGTGCGCCCTCATCCTGGACGTGACCGGCCTGCTGACGATCCGCACCTGCTCCGAGTGCGCGACCGACGCGGACTGCGACGCCGGCAAGGTCTGCAACCCGACGGTCAGCGTGGCCGACTTGGCAGGTGAGAAGACGTGCGTGGATCCCGGGACGATCCCGGACGGCGAGGCGTGCGACCTCGAGGGGTCGGGGGACGACGCCTGCATGAACTTCTGCGAGGCCGCCGACATCATGGGCCTGGCAGAGCTCGGTGTGTGCAGCCCGTGCGACGTGGACACGAACATGGGCTGCGGCGCCGGCGAGACCTGCGCTCCGCCCGCGATCGACCTCAACGCCAACGCGCTCGTGCCCGGCATGTGCGAGGCCGGCACGGGCGGCGGCACGGGCGGCTCCACCGGCGGTTGATCGTTCGCTCGCCCTCGCGGCCCCGCGCCCCGCCCGCGCGTTTCGCCGGGCGGGGCGCTTCATATACTCCAGCCAACCCCGTCACCTGCCACGAACTGCCCGCCCGCAGCGACCTGCACGGGGCGGTGCCGTCCTGCGGGGCGGCACATCGAGCCGGCGGGTGTGCCCGCCGCGCGGCGGAAGCCCTCCGGCTTCAGGGGCCGTCGGGTGCGAAGGACGCCAGGAAGTCGTCCATCGTCCGGGCCAGCGCCTCGCCGTCGAGGATCTCGTCGCGCAGGATGTCGTGCTCGGTCACGTCGTCGGGCAGCTCCGCGAGGAACCGGCTCGGCGCCCGCTCGACCAGGCGGCCGCGCGCCGTCCGCCGCGCCGCCCGCACGAGCCACAGGGCCTCGCGGGCGCGGGTGATCCCCACGTAGAACAGACGCCGCTCCTCCTCCACGTCGCCGGGGACGGGGTCGCTGGCCCGCGGCTCGAGGGCGCGGGTGTGGGGCAGGCGGCCCTCCTCGCACCCGATGAGGAACACGTGGTCCCACTCGAGCCCCTTCGCGCTGTGCAAGGTGGCGAGGGTCACGACGTCCCCCGTGGGTTCGTCCGTGTCCTTGCCCCGCAGGGACAGCGTCGCCAGGAACTCGTGCCAGGGGATGCGCCCGTCGCCTCCGGTGCGTTGCTCGAAGCGCTCGACCGCCGAGACGAGCCAGGTGACCGCCTCCCAGCGGGCGGCCGCCGCGGCCTCGCTGCCCGTGCTGCGCTCGATGAGGCCGCGCAGGTCCACGGCGCGCAGCAGGTCGGCCAGGGCGGCGGCGTGTCCGTGGCGCCGCGCGTCCTGGCGCGCTCGCGCCACGAGGTCACGCACGTGGGCCAGCGCCTTGCGGGCCGCTGGGGTGAGCCCTTCGACCCGGTCGGCGTCGAGCACCGCGTCCCACAGCCGCCCGGCGCGCGCCTTCGCGTGGTTCGACAGCCGGGCGAAGGTGGCCGGCCCCAGGCCGCGGGGAGGTGTTTCGAGGGCGCGGCGCACGGCCAGGTCGTTGCGCGGCGCCACGAGGAGCTGGAAGTAGGCCAGCGCGTCCTTGACCTCCTTGCGGTCGTAGACCGCCTGCCCGCCCAGGACGCGGTAGGCGATCTGCGCCATCTGCAGGTGCGTCTCGACGGGGCGCGCCTGGGTGGCCGAACGGTAGAGCACCGCCACCTCCCGGGGCCGGACGCCGTCCTTGCGGACGAGGGTGCGGATCCGGTCGGCGACCCAGGCGGCCTCGGCCTCACCGTCCGGGGCGACCACCACCGTGACGGCGCCCGCTTCGGACCGTGTCGGACGCAGGGTCTTCGCGTGGCGCAGGCGGTTGTGGGCGACGACGGCGTTCGCCGCGCGCAGGATCGGTGGCCGCGAGCGGTAGTTGCGTTCGAGCTTGATCACCACGGCCCCGGGGAAGTGCTCCTCGAAGCGCAGGATGTTGGCGACGGTGGCCCCCCGGAAGCCGTAGATCGCCTGGTCGTCGTCCCCCACCACGCACACGTTCCGCGCCGGCCCGCAAAGACCCCGCACGAGGGCGAGCTGGGCGGCGTTCGTGTCCTGGTACTCGTCCACCATGAGGTACTGGAAGCGCGCGCGCCAGCGCTCGGCCGTGGCGGGACGCTCGGCCAGCCCCTGCGCGACGCGGCAGACCAGGTCGTCGAAGTCCACGGCGCCCAGGGAGGCAAGGCGCTCGACGTAGGGCCCGTACACCTCGGCGGCCACCGCGTCGTAGGGGTCGTCCCGCACCGTCCGCGCCGCCTGGTCGGGGGCGACGAAGGCGTTCTTCCACAGCCCGATCCGCTGGGCGACGGCGGCCACGTCGAAGCGGCGCTCGCCCCCCGGGACGTGGATCCGAAGCTCGGACAGCAGGGATCGGACCAGGCCCAGGGTGTCCCCCTGGTCGAGGATCGAAAAACGCGCGCTCTCCAGCCCGAAGCCCTCGGGGTCCTCCCGCAGGATGCGGGCGCCGAGGCTGTGGAAGGTGGACAGGACCAGCGCCTGCGCGAGGGCCGGGTCCACCATCGCGGCCACGCGCGCGCGCATCTCCTCGGCGGCCTTGTTCGTGAACGTGACCCCGACGATGGTGTCCGGGGCGATCCCCATCGACAGCAGGCGCACGATGCGGTGGGTCAGCACCCGCGTCTTGCCGGACCCGGCGCCGGCGAGCACGAGGACGGGGCCTTCCGTGGTCTCGACGGCACGGGTCTGCTCGGGGTTCAAGGCGGGCGCAGGATGCATGAAGCGGGCGCGATGGTAGGGGATCGCGGGCCGAGCACAACCGCCCTCGGGTGCAACCGAGCGGTGGACCGCAAGGGCGGCGAAGGATAGGCTGCAGGGTGCGATGCTCGCCGTCGAACGCATCGAGGTCGGCCTGTTGCACAACGTGTCCGAGATCGTGGCGTGCCCCGGGACCGGCGCGGCGGCGCTGGTCGATCCGGCCTTCGAGATCGACCGGATCCTCGGGCGCGTTCGGGCGCGGGGGCTGCGGGTGGAGGCGATCCTGCTGACGCACACCCACGACGACCACGTGGCCGGGCTCGACGAGGTCGTGGCGGCCACGGGGGCGCCGGTGCGGTGCCACCCGTACGAGGCGGCGCGGGTGCGGGCGCTCGGTGCGTTGGCGGTACCGGTCGAAGACGGTGCGCGGATCCCCGTGGGGCACGGCTTCGTCGAGGCCCTGTACGCCCCCGGTCACACGCCCGGGTGCGTGTGCTGGTATCTGCCGGTCGAGCGCATCTTGATGACCGGTGACGTGCTGTTCGTCGGGTCGTGCGGCGGAGTGTCGTACCCGGACTCGGATCCTGCCGCCATGTACGAAACCCTGTGCCGCATCGCCGACCTGCCCGAGGACGTGCGGATCTTCCCGGGGCACGACTACGGCCCCACGCCGACGAGCACCGTGGGGTGGGAGGTGGCGCGCAACCCGGCCCTCCAGGCGCCCGATCTGGCGGCGTTTTGCGCCCTCAAGGGCGTGCCCGTGCCCGGCGCGGGCGCGGGTCGTCGATGAGGGCGAAGGCGACGCCGATCCCCGCCACGAAGGTCGACAGCCACCGCGCCTCGCGCTCGCCCTGGAAGGTGCGGCGTTCGTAGGGGCCGAGGACGTAGCCGCCCCAGGGCTCGATGCGAAGCCGCGGCGAGACGGGGAAGCGCACCCCGGCGGCGAGGGCGAACGAGACGCGCCCCCATCGGGCCGTGCCCGCGGGGACGTCGGCGAGCGGGGCGTCGAACCGCTCCGGGCCGAAGGCGTGCACGAAGGCGGTCTCGAAGCGCCCGAACAGCCGGTGCCCGTACAGCCCGATGCCGATCGCCGGCGCCACGACCCCGCTGTACAGGCGCTTGTCGCGGACCACGTTGCCCGCCGCGTGGAGGCGGCCGTGCAGCCGCAGCGGCCCCACGAGCCCAAGACGCAGCTCGGCGCTCGCGCCCAGACCGAAGAACCGCCCCGCCCGGGCGCAGGTGCGGCGGTCCAGGTCGCACTGCTCGTTGCCGAAGGCGTGGGGGCCCGTCACGACCGAGCCCTGGACCTCGAGCAGGGCCCGGTGTGAAGGGCGTGGGACCGGGCGCCGGGCGTCTGCGGCGGGCGCGGCGCCCCCGGCGAGCAGCGCGGCGATGGCCGCGGCGCTGCGGCGCAGCGGGCGGTCGTCGCCGCAACGGACGGGGGAACGGGTCGGGCTCTGGTACCTTGGGGCCATGCGATGCTCCCCCGACGCAGTGGTCGATCGCCTGTGGCACGAGCGCGCGAGCGCGATCTTGCGGTGCAACGACCCGAAGACGGCGAAGATCGCCATGGAGGCCGCGATCGCCGGGGGCTTTCGTATCGTGGAGTTTACGATGACGATCCCCGGGGCGGTGGACCTCGTGGCGGAGTTCGCCGAGCGCCCGGATCTCGTCGTGGGGGCGGGTACGGTGCTGCGGCCCGACGTGGTGGACGCGGTGGCGGCCGCGGGGGCCTCGTTCGTGGTCTCGCCCGTCGTGGACGAGGCCGTGATCGAGCGGTGCCGGGTGCGCGGCGTGGCGGCGATACCCGGTTGCGCCACGCCCACGGAGCTTGCCCGCGCCCATCGGGCGGGGGCTGTGTTGCAGAAGCTCTTTCCGTGTCCGGCCGGCGGGCCCGCCTTCGTGCGCAGCGTGCTCGGGCCCATGCCGTTTTGCCGCCTCGTGCCCACGAACGGCGTGGACGAGACGAACGCCGTGGCGTTCTTCGAGGCGGGGGTGTTCGCGGTCGGGTTCGTCGCCCCGTTGTTCGAGCCCGCGGCGCTGGCCGCCCGGGACGGGGCCCGAATCGAGGCGCGGGCCCGGACCCTCCTGGCGGCCGTGCGGGCCTTCGATCGTCCCGGTGCCCCGCCCCGCCCGGCGTTCGATCCGTGGGCCCGCGGCTCCGGGGCGCGGTAGGGGGCGGTCGTCACCGGGGGGCCTCAGCCCCGTGGCACGGCCGGCGCGTGGTGGCGCGCGGCGCGATGCGAGGCGGTCCCCATGGGTCGCGGGGACCGCCGGGCGGTGCGGTGGCCGGAGGTCGGATCCAGGAAGGTCGCCGCCTGCCCCGTCTCGTCGCCGTCCGAGACGACCCGAGTGCGGCAAAGAATGCGTAACTTTGGCGTAAAAAGGCAAACCTTGCGCTGCTCGTGCGCCTGCGCGCACCTATATGGGGAGGCGCGATACCATGAACGACGACAGCTCCCCCTCCCACACGCAGGGGCACGAGAACGCCGAGAGCCTCGACCGGTTCTCCTACGACGACGGGATCGTCCGCCTGTTCTTCTGGGCGACCCTCGTGTGGGCGATCGTGGCCTTTACGGTCGGCGTCTTCATCGCGCTCCTGCTGGTCCTCCCCGACCTTTCCGGCGGCCTGCCGTACCTCGCCTTCGGCCGGTTGCGCCCCCTGCACACGAACGCGGCGATCTTCGCGTTCGCGGGCAACGCGCTGTTTGCGGCCACCTACTACTCCACGCAGCGCCTGGTCAAGGCGCGGATGTGGAGCGACGCGCTGTCGCGGCTGCACTTTTGGGGTTGGCAGCTCATCATCGTGGCGGCGGCGTTGACGCTGCCGCTGGGGATCACGCAGGGCAAGGAGTACGCCGAGCTCGAGTGGCCCATCGACATCGCCATCGCGGTGGTGTGGGTCGGGTTCTTCGGGGTCAACTTCTTCATGACCTTGAAGCACCGGCGCGAGCGTCACCTGTACGTGGCGATCTGGTTCTACATCGCCACGATCATCACGGTGGCGGTGCTGCACGTGTTCAACAACCTCGTGCTGCCCGTCGATGCGCTCAAGAGCATCCCGATCTACGCGGGCGTGCAGGACGCCTTCATGCAGTGGTGGTACGGCCACAACGCCGTGGCCTTCTTCCTGACCACGCCCTTCCTGGGCCTGATGTACTACTTCTTGCCCAAGGCGGCCGAGCGGCCGGTCTTTTCCTACAAGCTGAGCATCCTGCACTTCTGGTCGCTGGTGTTCATCTACATCTGGGCGGGCCCGCACCACCTGCACTACACGGCGCTGCCCCAGTGGGCGTCGGCCCTCGGGATGGTGTTCTCCGTGATGCTGTGGATGCCGAGTTGGGGCGGGATGATCAACGGCCTGCTCACCTTGCGGGGGGCGTGGCACAAGGTCGCCGAAGATCCCGTGCTCAAGTTCTTCGTGACCGGCGTGACCTTCTACGGCATGTCCACCTTCGAAGGTCCGATGTTGTCGGTCCGGGCGGTCAACGCGCTGTCCCACTACACGGACTGGACGATCGCCCACGTACACTCGGGGGCGCTGGGGTGGAACGGGATGATGAGCTTCGGGATGCTCTACTTCCTGGCGCCGCGGCTGTTCCAGACCAAGCTGTGGAGCAAGAAGCTCGCCACGTGGCACTTTTGGATCGCCACGGTGGGCCTCGTGCTCTACATCGTGCCCATCTACGTGGCGGGGCTCACGCAGGGCCTGATGTGGCGGGCGTTCGACGACATGGGCAACCTCGCCTATCCGAACTTTGTCGAGACCGTCGAGGCCATCAAGCCGATGTGGTGGGTGCGCGTCCTCGGGGGCACGCTCTACCTGACGGGCGGGGTCCTGGCCCTGGTGAACCTGGTCAAGACGTGGCAGGGCCGACCGAAGACCTATGAGGTGCCCGTCGTGTCCGCGCCCCCGCTTGCGAGGGAGTACCGCGATCCGCCCCCGCCGGCCCCGCGGGCCGAGGCCGTGCCGGAGTTCGCCAAGCGGTTCGACGTGTGGCTCCAACTCGCCTGGCACCGGATCTGGGAGCGCAAGCCCCTGCGCTTCTCCCTGTGGGTGACCGCGGCCGTCGTGACCGCCTCGCTGTTCGAGATCATCCCCACGTTCCTCATCCGCTCGAACGTGCCCACGATCGCCAGCGTGCGGCCCTACACCCCGCTGGAGTTGGCCGGCCGGGACATCTACGTGGCCGAGGGTTGCTACAACTGCCACTCGCAGATGATCCGCCCCATCTTCTCCGAGACGGAGCGGTATGGCGAGTACTCCAAGCCCGGTGAGTTCGTCTACGATCGTCCCTTCCAGTGGGGGTCACGCCGGATCGGGCCGGATCTCGCCCGCGAGGGGGGCAAGCAGTCGAACCTGTGGCAGTACGTCCACCTGGTCAACCCGCGCGACATCGACGAGAACTCGGTGATGCCCTCGTACGCCTTCTTGACGCGCGAGCGGCTCGACTTCCGCCAGATTCCGCCGCGCGTGGCGGCGGCCGCGGCCCTCGGGGCGCCCTACGGCGAGGCCCTCGACCATGCCGAGGCGATGGCCCGCGCCCAGGCCAAGACCATCGCCGACAGCATCGTGGCGCAGGGCGGACCGGCCAGCGTGGCCCTCGACAACGGCGAGACGATCCCCCTCGAAGAGACGAAGGCGATCGCGCTCATCGCCTACCTGCAGCGACTCGGGACGGATCTGTACGCGCAGCCGGCCGAGGCGAGTGCGCAGCGATCGGCCGGACCGACGGCCGGAAAGAAGGCCGCACCATGATCCGCGACGTGCTCGGAAGGCTGGACTACTCCGCGTTCGCGGAGATCGCCCTGCTCGGCTTTCTGGGGGTGTTCGTCGTCGTCGCCGTCCGCACCCTGCGCAAGCCGAGCTCCGACTTCGACCACGACGCACGGATCCCACTGGACGATACGCCCGAAAGAGGGGCCCCATGACCACGAAGGCCGAACAAGACATCCTCCTCGACCACAACTACGACGGCATCCAGGAGTACGACAACCCGTTGCCTGGCTGGTGGAGCGGGCTGTTCGTCGGATCCATCGTCTTTTCGATCCTCTACCTCCTGTACCACCACACGGGGGTGGAGGGCCGCTCGATCTACGACGAGTACGACCGCGAGGCCGCCGAGGTGTTCGAGAAGCGCTTCGCCGAGCTGGGGGAGCTTACGCCCGACAAGCAGACCATCTTGAAGTACATGGAGGACCCGAAGTGGCTCGCGGTCGGGGCCTCCATCTTCAAGGCCAACTGCGTAAGTTGTCACGGAGACGGCGGTCTCGGCAACGTGGGTCCCAACCTCACGGACGATGCGTGGATCAACGTCCAGAGCGTCGAGGACATCGCCAAGGTCATCACGAACGGCGCGGCCGGCGGCGCCATGCCCGCCTGGAAGAACCGCCTGTCCCACCCCAACCAGATCGTCCTGACGGCGGCCTACGTGGCCTCGCTGCGGGGCAAGGGCGGTGGCGGCAAGGCGCCCCAGGGGAGGACGATCCCCCCGTGGAAGTAGGCGCGGCGAAGGTGTGCAGGGTTCCATGAACCGCCCGCTGTCCGAGTCCCTCTTGCCCCCCGAGGAGCACGTTCTTTCGACCCTCGAGGCCGACGGGCGTCGCCGCTGGCTCAAGCCGCGCCTTTCGAAAGGGGCCTACTACCGCAAGCGGCGGCTGGTGGCCTATGCGCTGTTCGCCGTCTGGACGGTGCTCCCGTTCGTGCGGATCGGCGGGCAGCCGGCGGTCCTGCTCGACGTCCCCGCCCGGCGTTTCACCCTGTTCGGGTTCACCTTCCTGCCGACGGACACGGTCCTGTTGGCCCTGTTCCTGCTCGCGCTGTTGCTTGCGTTCTTCATGGCCACGGCGCTGTTCGGGCGCGTGTGGTGTGGCTGGGCCTGTCCCCAGACCGTCTACCTGGAGTTTCTGTTCCGGCCCATCGAGCGCCTGTTCGAGGGGACCGCCGGCCGCGGCGGCCCGCCCAAGAAGCCCGTATCGGCCGCGCGCACGGCCGGCAAGGTGATCGTCTCCTTCCTCGCCTGCCTGTACGTGGCCAACACCTTCCTCGCCTACTTCGTGGGCGTCGAGCGCCTGGGCCGCTGGATCGTCGCCGGCCCCTTCGCCCACCCGGCGGCCTTCTTGGTGGTCGCGGCGGTGACGGCGCTGATGATGTTCGACTTCCTGTACTTTCGGGAGCAGATGTGCATCCTCACCTGCCCCTACGGGCGGTTGCAGTCGGTGCTCCTGGACCGGGACTCGCTCATCGTCGCCTACGACCGGCGCCGTGGGGAGCCGCGGGGCAAGGCGTCGAAGAAGGCCCTGGGCGAGGCCGGCGACTGCGTGGACTGCATGCGGTGCGTGACGACGTGCCCCACGGGCATCGACATCCGGGAGGGGCTGCAGATGGAGTGCATCCACTGCACGCAGTGCATCGACGCCTGCGACGACGTGATGCACAGGCTGGGGCGGGCGCCGCGCCTTGTCCGCTACAGCTCGAAAAACCGCGACGCCGGGGCCCCGAAGCGGCTGTTGCGCGTGCGCACGGTGCTCTACCCGGTGTTGCTCGGGATCGTCCTGACCGCCTTCTTCGTGGTGCTGGCCCACAAGACGGACGTGCAGACCACCGTGGTGCGCAACCCCGGCAGTCCCTTCGTGGTGACGGACGAGGGGGCCGTCCGCAACGTCTTCCAGGTCAAGATGACGAACCGCCGCAAGACGCCGCGCACGGTGACGGTGCGCGTGACCCGGCCGGCGGCCGCGCGGGTCGTGGCGGGGCACGAGCGGGTCGAGATCCCGGGCGGCCGGACCGTCGTGGCGCCCGTGACGGTGGAGATCGGTCGGTCGGCCTGGGCCGGTCACCCCGTCCCGGTCACGCTGGAGGTCCGGGACGCGCACGACGACACCCTGCTTGGAAGCGACGAGATCCGGTTCTTGGGCCCCCTCGGGGCCGTCCATCCCGCGAAAAAGGAGACGCCGTGATCCCGCACGTCGAACGCGCCGTCGAGCGCAGGGCCATGCGCCGGTGGATGTTTTTCATCGGTGCCTTTTTCGTGTTCGAGTTCGTGCTGTGGGGGACGGCGATTTACGTGGTGCACGACGACCCCTCCCACGCGGTGGTCGAGGCCTACGACGAGAAGGCGCTGGCCTGGGACGAGCACCGGCTGGCGCTTGCGGCCTCGAAGGCGCTCGGGTGGGCGTCGCAGGTGACCCTCGACCCGACCGGAGGCCGGGTGCGCGTGCGGCTGCTCGACCGTCACGGGCGGCCCGTCGCGGGGGCCCGGCTGTCCGCCCGCGTCTACCACCGGGCCCGGGCCGGGCGCTCCCAGGTGGTGACGTTGACCGAGACGACCCCGGGCGACTACGGCGCGGCGGTGCGGTTGGGGCGGCCCGGCCGGTGGGTGGTGGAGCTTGCGGCCGAGCGGGGGGCGGACCGTTACGTGGAGACGGCCGACCTGTGGATCGAAGGAGGGGCCCGGCCGTGATCGACGCCGGGCTGGTCACGACCGCGCTCGCGGCGAGCCTCGCCGGCAGCCTCCACTGCGCCGGGATGTGCGGGCCCATCGTGGGGCTCGCGGCGCTCCACCCGGGCCCGTCGGCGAAGGGGCGGCGAGTCCGCCTGCACGGGACCGTCGGGCACGCGCTCGGTCGCCTCGTGGTCTACGGGGCGTTCGGCATGGTGGCGGGTGCCTCGGGCCACCTGCTCGACGGTCTGGCGAGCACCCACGGCGCGATGGGCGTGGCCGCCCGCGCGTCCGGGGTGGGGCTCGTCGTGGCCGGCCTGCTCGGCCTGCTCGGATGGCGCACCGGCGCCGGTGGGGGGCTCGGGCCCGTGGCGCGACCGCTCGACCGCCTCCGCCGCGCCATCGTCCGCCGCCTCGAGGCCGGCGGACCGCGCGCGCCGTTGCTGGCGGGGATCGGGCTCGGCGTCCTGTCGAGCCTGCTGCCCTGCGGCTTCCTGTGGGCGTTCGTGCTGGCGGCCGCGGGCACGGCCGACCCCTGGGGCGGCGCGCTCGTGATGGCCGCGTTCTGGGCCGGGACCGTGCCCGTGCTGTCGGCCCTGGGGCTCGGCGGCGACCTCGTCCGCCGGCGCCTGCGGGGCCGGCTGGCCGCGGCCGTACCCGCCCTGCTCGTGGCGGTGGGGGTGTTCATCCTCGCCGTGCGGGTGCCCACACCGTCCCGTGGGGACGACGGCGGCGCCCCGGCGCCGTGCCACGGACACGGAGGGTAGGACCGTGCCCGCGACGCCCGCGACCCCCTCCGCCGCCTGCCGCCACTGCGGCGCGCCGCTTCGGGGCGCGGGCGCGTTCGAGACGCGCGGCTTCTGCTGCGCCGGGTGCGAGATCGCGGCCGGGCTCGTGACGCCGGACGGCCTTTGCCCCTACGTGGCGGGGCTCGACGAGGACGGGCCGGACGACGGCGTCGCCTACGGGGCTCTCGACGACCCGGCCGTCGAGGCACGGTCCACCGAAGCCCTCGCCGGGGGGCACCGGCGCGTGCGCGTTCGGCTGTCGGACCTGCGCTGCGCGTCGTGCGTGTGGCTGCTCGAACGCCTGCCGTCGCTCGTCGAGGGCGTGCTCGATGCCCGCGTGCGCCTGCACCCGGCGTCCATCGAGGTGACGTACCGCCGGCCGGCCACCCTGGGCGCGATCGCCCGCATGCTCGCCCGCCTCGGGTACGATCCGCGCCTGGGCGACGGGGCCGACGAGACCGACCACGCCGCCCGCCGGGCCGACCTGGCGCGGATCGGAGTCGCCGGCGCCTGCGCCGGCAACGCCATGCTCCTGGCCGTGGCCCTGTACCTGGGCGACGCCTACGGCATGGGGGCCCAGGCCCGCTCCCTGCTGCGGTCCCTGTCCGCCGTCGTCGGGCTCGTGGCGATCGCCGGGCCCGGGCGCGTGTTCCTGCGCGGGGCGGTGTCGGCGCTCGCGACCCGCACGCCCCACATGGACCTGCCCGTCGCCCTCGGCCTCGTCGTGGGCGCCGCGGCCGGAACGATCAACGTCCTGCGTGGGGCCGGCGCGATCTACTTCGACACGCTGTCCGTCCTCGTGTTCCTGCTGCTGGTCGGTCGAAGCCTCCAATCGTGGCAGCAGCGGCGGGCCCTGTCGGCGGTGGCGGTGCTGCGCCAGCTCGTGCCCGCCGCGGCCCGCCGTTTCGAGGACGGGAACTGGCGCACCGTGCCGTCGTCGGCCCTGCGTCCGGGGGACCGTGTGCGCGTGGACGCCGAGGCCGTGTTCCCCGCCGACGGGGTGGTGGCGGCTGGCGAGGGGGCCGTGGACGCCGCGCTCCTGACCGGCGAGACCCGGCCGGTCCCGGTCGCGCCGGGGTCGCCGGTGCACGCGGGCACGGTCAACGCCGCGGGCCCCCTGGAGGTGCTCGTCGAGCGCGTCGGGGAGGCGACCCGGCTCGGCCGCATCGGGGCGCTCGTGGAGCAGGCGGCCACCACGCGCGCGCGCCTGGTGCGGGCCGCCGACCGGATCGGGGCCGGGTTCGTGGTGGCCGTCACGGCCCTGGCGGCGGTGACCTTCGCGGTCTGGTGGCCCGAAAGCCCGTCGCTCGCCGTCGAGCACGCGGTGGCCCTGCTCGTGGTGGCCTGCCCGTGCGCCCTCGGCCTCGCGACGCCGCTTGCGGTGGCCGCCGCGGCGGCGGCCGGGGCGCGTGCGAGGATCTTCGTGCGCGACGCGGACGCCCTCGAGGCCCTGCGGGGTGCACGGACGGTGTTGTTCGACAAGACGGGCACCCTGACCGAAGCCCGCCCGTCGGTGGCGCGCTACCTGGGCGATCCGGGCGCCCGAGGGCGGGCGGTCGCCCTGGAGCAGGGGATCGCTCATCCCGTGGCCCGCGCCGTCGCGGCCTCGTCGGCGCCGCCGTCCGTGCGCGTGGCGCGGGTGGAGACCGGGCGCGGCCTGCAGGGCGTCGCGGGCGTCGTGGACGGGCGGCCCGTGGCGGTGGGCAGCGCCGCCTATCTCGCGTCGCGGGGCGTGCCGATCGAAGGGCCCCTCGCGGACGCATGGGCCGCCCACCGGGCCGCGGGGCGACCGGCGGTGGGCGTGGCCGAAGGTGGCCGTCTCGCCGGCGTCTTCCTGCTCGACCACGCGGTGCGGCCGGGGGCACGGGCCCTCGTGGACGCGCTGCGCGGGCGCGGGGTGGACGTGGCGATCGTCTCCGGGGACGTGCCGGAGGTGGTGCGGTCGGTGGGACGCGCCCTCGGGCTGGGCCCGCGGGCCTGTCACGGAGACGTCTCGCCGGAGGGCAAGCTCGCGCTCGTCCGGACCCGCCGCCGCCCGGTGGTCGTCGTCGGCGACGGGGTCAACGATGCGATCGCCCTGCGGGCCGCCGACGTGGGGATCGCCGTGGGCGGCGGGGCCGAGGCGGCGCTTCGGGCCGCTGCCGTGTTCTGCGACCGACCCGGCATCGAGCCGGTCCGCGCCGTCTTCGCCCTGGCCGACCGCACGTGGGCCGTCGTGCGACGCAACGTCCTGGTGTCCCTGGCCTACAACGCCGTGGCCGTGGGGCTCGCCATGGCCGGCGCCATCGGACCGCTCTCGGCTGCGGTGCTGATGCCGGCCAGCTCGATGACGGTCGTGGCGCTGACGCTCGCCGGCCTCGGAAGGTGGCGCCCGTGAGCGTGCTGCTCATCGCCGTCCCGGCGGCGCTCCTGCTCGTGGCGGGCTTCGCCTGGGCCTTCGTCCGCAGCGCCCGCGCCGGCGCGTTCGACGATCTGGAGACCCCCGCCCTGCGCATCCTCGCCGACGACGAGCCCCGCCCGCCACCCTCCCCGTCCGCCGGGAATCCCGAAGCGCCGCCCCCGTCGTCGCGGTCGTGCCGCCGAGGAGCCCACGCCGCGCCCTCGACCGGCCCCCCTCCAAAGAGGTAACGTGATCGTCATGCGAAAACCACTGTACGTCGTCGCGATCATATGGACTTTGAGCGGTTGCAGCGGCGGCGGCTCCACGGCGTCGGGAGGTACGGAGACCACGACGGCGGCGACCACCGCGACCACGTCGGGCCCGGCAACCGCGGGGACGGGGACCGGCACGGTGACGGGGACCGGCACGGTGACGGGGACCGGCACGGGGACGGGGACCGGCACGGTGACGTCGTCGATGTCCACGAGTTCCACGAGCACCGGGCCCAAGTTCGACGTGGGGGCGGGGATGGACGGTGGGGTGGGGTGCTACCAGTGTTCCGCGGACCTGCACGACGTGCTCGACTGCA
>JALSIN010000380.1 GCA_026989935.1 Polyangiaceae bacterium
CCGGGCCGGTGGCGTGGCCGGTGGCCGACAGGAAGACCATCCAGACCTGGAAGACCGCCCACAGGGTCACGTAGACCCAGGCCGGTAACACGAACTGTACGAACAGGATCACGTGGAACAGGCGGCTCCTGGGGAAGGTCCACAGGTACGCGGCCAGCACGCCGGCCACCAGGCCCGAGGCGCCGACGAGGCGCGCGCCGTCCGCCGGCTCGGTCAGGAGGTAGGCCACGGCCCCCGCCACGGTCACCGCCGCGGCGTAGGCGGCGAACAGCCGCGTGCCGAAGACGTGCTCGACGTTGTCGCCGAACGTGTAGAGGAAGTAGAGGTTCCCGAGGACGTGCCACCACGAGCCGTGGACGAGCGCGTACGTCAGGAAGGTGCCGAGCGCCTGGAACGGACGGGCGCCGGCGTGGACCGCCGCCGGGTCGAGGGCCAGCGCGGTGACGTCGTGGCCCGCCGCGCGCGCGGCGAAGACCGCCAGCGCCGCGAGGGCGAACAGCCCCACGAACCACGCGCGCCCGCGCGTGGGGTTGCGTACCTCCACGGGCAGGTGCACCAGCAGTTGCAGGAGCCAAAGCAGCGAGCGGCCGGCCAGCGCCGCCGCCCCGTCGGGGAGCCTGGGCAGGGTTGCGCGCGCGAGGCGGCGGCGCTCGGAGCCGTCGAGGAACACCCCGCGGCACGTGCGGCAGACGTCCACCACGAGCCCGCCCCGCGCCTCGATCACCGGCCGCTCGACCATGGGACCGTGACCCCGCGGGCACGGCCGCGGCCGCCGTGGGATCCGGGCCGGCCCGAGCCCGGCCTCCACCGGTTCGTCCCCGCGCCGTACCGCGTCCAACTCGCCCGCGTCGAAGAACGCCCCCTGGCAGGCGGGGCACACGTCGATCTCGACCGCCTGCACCGGCGGCCCGACACGCAGCGGCGCCAACAGACACAGCCGGCAGGCCGGGCAAGGCCCCGGCGGCGGTGGGCTCGGGCCATCCGCGCCGCCCACGGCCACGCCCGCTCAGCGCCCGATGCCGGCGTACGAAAACCCGAGGGGCTCCACCACCGGCCGCTCCCACTGGTTGCGCCCGTCGAACAACGCCGGCGTGCGCATCAGGGCGCGCAGCCGCTCGAAGTCCGGGCTGCGGTACTCGTGCCACTCGGTCACGAGCAGCAGACCGTCGGCGTCCCGGGCCGCCTCGTACGGGTCGTCCACCAGGGTAAAGCGCTCCGCCGCCGTGCCCAGGGCCGCGACGAAGTTCGGCCCGGCCTCCGGATCGTGCCCGCGCACCCGCGCCCCGTCCGTGATCAACGTCTTGGCGATCCGCAGGGCCGGCGCCTCCCGCACGTCGTCCGTGTTCGGCTTGAACGCAAGGCCCCACAGCGCAAACGTCTTGCCCGCCACCTCCCCGTCGAAGCGCGCCCGGACCTTGCGCACCAGCACGAGCTTTTGCGCCTCGTTGATCCGCTCCGCCGCCGCCACCAGGTCGAGCGAAAGGCCGTGCTCGCGCGCCGTGTTGATCAGCGCCCGCGTGTCCTTGGGAAAACACGAACCGCCGTAGCCCACCCCCGGAAACAGGAACTTCGGCCCGATCCGCGGATCGCTGCCCATGCCCTTGCGCACGCTCTCCACGTCGGCACCCACGGCGTCGCACAGGTTCGCCACGTCGTTGATGAAGGAGATCCGCGTGGCCAGGTAGGCGTTGCAGGCGTACTTCGTGACCTCCGCCGAGCGCGCGTCCATATAGAGGATCCGGTCGTTCGTGCGGAAGAACGGCTTGTACAGGCGCGTGAGGACCTCCCGTGCCTTCGGGTCGTCCGTCCCGACGATCACGCGATCGGGCCGCATGAAGTCGGCCACCGCCGAGCCCTCCTTGAGAAACTCCGGGTTCGAGACCACCACCACGGGCTGGTTCGTGTGCTCGGCGACGATCCGCCGCACCCGTTCGGCGGTCCCCACGGGCACGGTGCTCTTGTTGACGAGGATCGCCGGGTGGTCGAGGTGCCGGGCCACCTGCTCGGCCGCCCGGAACAGGAACGAAAGGTCCGCCGAGCCGTCCGCCCCCGAGCTCGGCGTGCCCACCGCCAGGAAGATGACCTCGCCGTGGCGCGCGGCCTCGGCGTTCTCGGTCGTAAACCGCAGCCGGCCCGCCTGCGTGTTGCGGTGGACCAGCTCCTCCAGGCCCGGCTCGTAGATGGGGATCTCCCCCCGGCGCAGGCGCTCGATCTTGCCGGCATCGACGTCCGCGCACAGCACGTCGTTGCCGAAGTCCGAAAAGGCCGCAGCGGCCACGAGGCCGACGTATCCGGTTCCGATGACGCTGACTTTCATGGAGAGGGGAAGCATACGACAATGCCTCGAAGGGCGCCACGTGACCGAAGGACCTCCAGAGCCCGCCGCCGGGCCCGCCGGCGCGCGGCCCGAGGCGGACGGCGACGATCCGGTCGCGCCGGCCGGCGCCGGCCCGCGATCCGTCGTCCACCGCCTGTTCATCGTCGGCGGCGCCTTCGGGCTCGCCATCGCGCTGCTGGTGGGCCTTTGGGTCTCGCGCCTGCACGTGCGCCACTCCGTGATCGTGCAGATGGAGGAGACCTGGGTGCCCGGCCGCAGCGTGGCCGTCCGCTCCCAGCTCCTCGACCGCGAGCTGCACGGGATCGAGGGCGTGGAGGTGGACGTGCGCATGGAGGTCGAAGGCGGTGCGGCCATCGAGCTCGGGCGCCTCGCCGCCGTCCGCCGCAGCGGTGTGGCGCAGGGGCGCTTCCTCGTGCCCAGCGCCCCGCTCGGGCCGGCCACCGTCGTGCTGCGCTACACGGCGCCGTCGATCACCAGCTTCGAGGAGCGTGTCCCCATCGTCGTGGCCGCCGAACGCAAGGTCCGCAAGCCGCGGCACACGGTCTCGGGCTCGACGCTGCAGTGGGCCGACGACACGCAGCCCCAGCCGTCGTCGGTGCGGATCGTGTTGCGCCCCGAAGGACGGATCGTCGCCGGCTTCGTCAACCGCTTCGTCGTGCGGGTGACGGACCCGCAAGGCGTGCCCATGCGGCGCGAGGTGGACGTGCGCCTGGTGGACGGTGAACTCGCGGGCCTGCGCGGCGACCCGACCGCCCCGCCCCGGATCACCCTCGGGGCGACGGACGATCTCGGCCTGTTGTTCTTCGAGGGGGCGCTCGCCAGCGAGGTCGTGCGGATCGACGTGCGCGTGCTGGACGAGGAGAGCCTGGCCGACGCCACCCGGACCTTCCGCCTGGTCAGCTACGCCGGCGCCGTGGATCTGCGCGCCGAGCCGCGCGGGGCCTTCGCCGGTGACCCGGTGACCGTGCGGGCGCTGGCCCTGCGCGCCCGGCGGCCCGTGTTCGTGGACGTGTTCGACGCCCAGGGGGCCTGGATCGACACGCTCGATCCCTTCGACGACCGGGTCCTGGAACGGGTCTGGATCCACCCGGCGGCCGAATCGGGGATCGTCCAGTTCGAGGGCTATCACTTCACGAACAACCCCGGGGAGTCCACCGCCGTCGCGCGGGTGCAGCTCGTGGACGGCTCGCCGGACGATCCGGCCTCCCTCGCGCCCCTCGTCGAGCAGGCGAAGGCGCGCCTTTCCTTGCCCCACGTGGAGCGGGACTTCGACGCGAAGCTTGAGGCCAAGTACCTCGACTTCGTGACCGTGCGGGCCCGCACGCCGCACCAGGTGGCGCGGGCGCGCCGGTACCTGCTCGGGACCCTGCCGGTCGAGGTCTTCGGGCCGCCGACGGCCCTCGTGACCCGACCGCGGGAGGAGGCCGCCCTGGCCGCCCGCAAGCACGCCTGGCGCATAGGCCTGCGGATCTACCTGCTGGGGGGCGGGGCGTTGTTCCTCGTGGCGCTCTCCGTCTCGCTCGTCCGCGGGCAGCGCCGACTGGCCGATGCCACCGCCGCCGAGATGGCGCGCGACGGCGACCCCTTGGATCCCGAAACGGTCGCGGCCCTCGACCGCGCGCGCCGGTCGGTCCTGTTGCGCGGACTCGGGGTCGTGGCCGTCATGGCCTGCGCCCTCGTCCTCACCCTCGCCATGCTGGAGAGCCTGCTTTGAAGACCCCTCGCGCCATGATCCTCGCGGCCGGCTTCGGCACGCGCCTTGGGCCCATCACCCACTACGTCCCCAAACCCATGCTCCCCATGGCCGGCGCACCGCTGGTGCGCTGGGCCGTGTGCTGGCTGCGACACCACGGGATCCGGGAGATCGTCGTGAACCTGCACCACCTTGGCGAGCAGATCGAAGCGGACCTCGGCGACGGGTCGGCCCTGGGGGTGGCGATCGCCTACAGCCGCGAGGCGGGCACGATCCTCGGCACGGGCGGCGGCCTGCGCCAGGCCCGGTCCCTGTTGGTGCAGGACGACCAAACGCCCATCGTCGCCGTCAACGGCAAGATCATGCTCGACCTCGACCTGCGCGCGGTGCTGGCCCGTCACACCGAGCGCGGCGCCGAGGCCACGATGGTGCTGCGGGACGACCCGGACGCGGCGCGGTGGGGCAGCCTCGGACTCGATGGGGAGGGCCGCGTCGTCGAGATGCTCGGCCGCACCCGGCCGGGGGCGACGCGCGTGGGGCCGCTGCGCATGTTCACCGGCGTGCAGGTGTTCCAGCCGCGCTTCTTGGACCGGCTCCCACCGAACGGCGAGGCGTGCGTGGTTCGGACGGCCTATCGCAGTCTGTTCGACGAGGGCGGGGCGTTCTTCGGCCACGTCTCGGACGCCTACTGGTGGGAGCACTCCACGGTGGACCGGTACCTCGACGGCGTGCGCCACGTGCTCGCGGGCCGCGCCCGCCTGCCCCACGCCCCGCACGCGGTTGGCCGCGTGGCTCCGTCCGCGCGGGTGGATCCATCGGCCGTGCTCGTGGCGCCTTGCCACGTGGGGCCGGGCGCCGTCGTCGAAGCGCGGGCGCGCGTGGGCCCGTACGCGGTCGTCGAGGCCGGGGCGACCGTGGGCGAAGGCGCCGCCCTGGAGCGGGCGGTGGTGTTCCCGGGGGCGCGGGCCCGGGGCGTGCTGCGCCGCGCCGTCGTGGTGCACGATGCGGCCGCCGGGTGCGACTTCGCCGTCTTCGGCGGCGAACCGTGACCCCGAAGGCGGGCTGCTAGCATGCCTCCGATGCCACGCAAGGCCCGATCGACCGGACCGGGACTTCGGCCCGACGGCACCGTGGACGACCCGACGCTGCGGCGGCAGCTTCGGCGCTTGGGCCGCCTCTACCCCGACGCCGACTGCGCCCTCGTGCACGCAAACCCCTACGAGCTGCTCATCGCCACGATCCTGTCGGCGCAGACCACCGACAAGGCGGTCAACAAGGTCACGCCGGTGCTCTTTTCGCGCTACCCCAACCCGCAGGACCTGGCGAACGCGCGGCTCGAGGACATCGAGTCGATCATCCGCACGATCGGTTTCTATAGGACGAAAGCCAAGAACATCCGCGGCGCCGCCCGCGGTCTGGTCGAGCGCTTCGGCGGCCAGGTGCCCGACCGGCTCGAAGATCTCGTGACCTTGCCGGGGGTCGCGCGCAAGACGGCGAACGTGGTGCTCGGTGTGGCGTTCGGCAAGGCGGAGGGCATCGTCGTGGACACGCACGTCCTGCGCCTTTCCAACCGCCTGGGGTTCGTGCGCGCGAAGACGCCCGCCCAGGCCGAGCGCCAGCTCATGGCGCGGATCCCCAAGCGGCGCTGGATCCGCCTGTCCCACCAGCTCATCTGGCACGGCCGGCGCGTGTGCAAGGCCCGGCGCCCCGCCTGCGACGACTGCGCGCTCGCGCCGGACTGTCCGTCGGCGCAGGTGGGGTAGGCCGCCCGCCCGTGCTCCGGGGCGACGTGCGGCGCGGCGCCGGATGCCGTAGGATGATCGTGCGACATGCTGGCCCGCCGTCTCCTCGCATCCTGGACCTTCGTGGGCGTGGTCGCGTGCGCGCCGGGCGGGGGTCGGCCCGGCGGCGCAGGGGGCAGCGGCGAGGCGGGGACCACGGCGGCCGATGCGACCGGGTCGTCCGGGGTTTCGGTGGGGACGGCGACGACGGCGGGGACGGCCGGGGCGACCGGTACGAGCACCGGGGCGGGTTCGGGTACGGCGACGACGGGCGGCACGACCGCGTCCGACGTGGGGGTGGGGGCTTGCCCGCCGGTGCCGGCCTGCGACGGACCACCGCCGCCGTCCGGTCCCGCCGAGCCCTGGCGCCACACGTCGAGCGAGCTTATCGTCCTGTCCGGTAGTCCGAACCACCGGATCCGCGACATGTTCTACCGGCCGGGCGATCCCCAGTGGCTCATCGGGAAGTTCACGTACGGGCTGGTGGACAAGGACCTCAAGGACGAGGACGTGGACGTGTGGGTGCGCCGCGGGTGCACGGGTGACTGGGAGTGGCTCGGCACCGCGACCACGACCGTGGACGGGCAGATGGGCACCATCGAGGGCGTCGAGGACACGGGCGGGCGCGTCTACTTCCAGATCCCGCCGGCCCAGGCGCTCGACCTCGGGCGGCACCGCGTGCACATGGTCGTGCGCGGCGACCTCTCCGCGGTGGACGGGATCATCGAGGTGGTCGAGCCCGGCACGCGCCTGTTCGTGTCCGACATCGACGGCACCTTGACCACGCAGGAAAACGAGGAGTTTACGGCGCTGCTTACGGGCACGACCCCCGATGCGAACCCCTTTGCCGCCGAGGCACTCGGGATCCTGGCGGCCAAGGGGTTTCGGCCCTACTACCTGACGGCGCGGCCGGAGTTCCTGGTGGAGCGCAGCCGGGAGTTCCTGGCGGGGCGCGGCTTCCCGCCCGGTGTCCTCCACACGACGACGACGCTCACCGGCGCCACCGGAAACGCCGCGGTCCTCTACAAGTCGGACGACCTGTTCGTGCTCGAAGGCCGCGACCTGCTGCCGTCGTGGGCCTTCGGGAACACCGCCTCGGACGCCGAGGCCTATGACACGGTGGGGATCGATCCGCTGTCGGCGCGGATCTTCTTCCAGTACACCGACGCGCTGGGCGGCCGGCGCATCGAGAGCTACGCGGAGCTGCTGGCCGAGTTCGAGGCGCTCGGGGCGGTCTGCCCGGGGCCATGAGGGAGGGCCCCGCGGCACCGCGGGCGCTTCGCCCGGCCGACCTCGACGACCTGCGGGCGGTCGCCGAGGCGGTGGGGGTCTTGCGCCTCGGCGCGGCGAGCCTGTCGGACCCGCGCCTGCGGGCGGCGGCCGAGGCGTTCGACCGGTTCCTCGACGAGGGGCGCCACGGCACGATGGCGTTTCTCGCCCGGTCCCGCCCGGCCCGCCGGGACGTGGACCTCGTGTTGCCGGGGGCGAGGTCGGCGCTGGTCGGGGTGGTGCCCTACGACGGGCGGCCCGACCCGGTGGCGCGCTACGCCCAGCACGCCGACTACCACACGGTCCTCCACGAACGGTTCGGGGCGGTCGTGGATCGCCTGCGGGCACGGGTCCCCGGCGTCGAGGCGCGCGTGTGCGTGGACACCAAACCCGTGATGGAGCGGGCCCTGGCCGCCGTGGCGGGCGTCGGTCGGCTGGGCAAGAGCGGGATGCTCATCGTGCCGGGCCTGGGGACGTACGTGGTGATCGGCGTCGTGCTCACGACCGCACCCTGGGAGGAACGATCCGGATCGAACGAAGAACCGCGCGACGCCTTCGCCGTGTGCGGCCGGTGCACGGCCTGCCTCGACGCGTGCCCGACGGGCGCGTTCGACGGACCGGGCCGTCTCGACGCCCGCCGCTGCATCGCCTACCTGACCATCGAGCACCGTGGGGTCGTCGATCCGGGGCTGGCCGGCCGGGTGGGGGCGCGGGTCGCCGGGTGCGACGTGTGCCAGGGGGTCTGCCCGCACAACCGCGGGCCGGACCGGGTCGAACGGATCCCCGCGCACGCGAAGCTGCCGCCGCCGGCGGGGGGGCCGCGTCTCGTCGGGTCGCCCGAGGCCCTCGAGGCGCTCGCCCGGGTCGGCAGCGCCCGGTATCGGCGTTTCGTGCGCGGGACGGCCCTGCGGCGGATCCCCCGCGCGTCGTTGCGGCGCAATGCGCTCCTGGCGCTGGCCGCGATGGACGGGGCCGGGGAGCGCTTTGCGCGTACCGCGGAGGCGGTGGCGGCCGAGACGGACGACCCTGGGCTCCTCTGCGCGATCCAAACGGGTCGGGCGATCGTGCACCGGCGGGCCAGGGAGGGCTGCGCGTAGCACGCATGCCCGGGTCGGGTCCCTTGTGGGGCGGCCGTGCGGCCGGTAGCGTCCGGCCGAGCCCGCTTGCGCGATCCGGGCGGTCGCGGCGGGCAAACCTCGAAGGAGCGCGCCCATGTCCGAATCCACCTCCGCCGCCGCCGGCTCGGTCGAAACGACGTCCCGACCCGGTCTGCTCGGCTTCCTCCTGGACTTCCACAACCGCACGATCCTGTTCCGGGTCGGCAACTGGATCGTGACCACCTATGCCCTCATGTCGGCCGTGGCCTTCGCGACCGGCGTGGCCGTGGGGCTTTGGTTCGACGCGATGACGGGCCAGGACGTGATGTTCAAGGCTCGTTACTACCTGTTCGTGCTCACGCCGCTTTCGCTCATCGGGGTGCGCAGCTTCAGCATCATGCTCGAATGGCGCGAGCTGTTCAAACATCCGCTGGCGACGATCATCAAGCCGGGGTACATGCTGCACGGCGGGATCCTCGGCGGCAGCGTGGCGCTGGGCCTGCTTTGGCACGCCAGCGGTCGCGACCTGCTGTTGCTGCTCGACGCAGGCGCCTTCGCCCTGCTCATCGGCGAGGCCATCGCGCGCCTTGGTTGCTACGTCTACGGCTGCTGCTGGGGGCGCCCGACGGACAGTCGCTTCGGCGTGCGCTACACGAGCCCGCACGCCAAGGTGATCCGGTGCGCGCCGCACCTGCAGGGGGTCAAGATCCACCCGGCGCAGCTCTATGCCGCGGTGGCGTACGCCGCGATGTTCGTGGCCTTCTACGCGCTGTTGCCGTACCGCCGGTTCGACGGCATGTTCTCGGCCTTCTACCTCATCGGGCATTCCCTCGTTCGCCTGGCGCTCGAGCGCTTCCGCCAGGACGACCGCGGCCGGTTCCTGGGGATCTTGACCCACACGCAGTTGTACGCCTCGATCATGATCGTCCTGGGGGTTGCGATCCTCGTGGCGCGCTGGAACGGCGGCCCGCTGACGCCTGCGGACGTGGGGATCCGCTTCACGGAGATCCTCGGCAACGGCACGCTCATGCTGTGGATCGTCGGCTTCGGCCTGGCGTTCGGGATCCCCTACGGAGTCCACTACAAGAAGGTCGGTCAGTGGCTCGAAAAGCCCTCGGACGAGCCCGCGCAGGCGCCGGGGTCGTAGCGGGGTGTGCGCGGCGCCTCCATGCGTCGGTTGGGCCGAGCGGCGCCGGCCCTTCGCGGCGCGGGGGAGGGATATGTGCGTAGTGTGCGCATGCCTGTGGGCCGGGGCGGCGGGCCGCGAAAAGATCGCGAGCCCTCGATTTTTCCTTGCGGTTCGCCCGGGGCTGGGGCAGGTTGATTCAGATGGCGGCGCATGAGCACGCGGGACACGACGGCGCGGACGGGCACGGGCCCTGCGGCTGCGCGATGGATCCGGACCCGACGGTCTCCACGGGCTTCTTGCCGATCATGGTCGCGGTGACCTTGCTGGGCTGCGCCGTCGTGCTTGGCCTGTTCGGGTAGCGCTCCCCGTGCGCCCCCTCGGACCTTTGGGCGGCTTTCGTCCCATCCGCGCGGTTCGGTCGCCGGTGCTGGGGCGTGCCAAGCGTCCGCGTGTGCGAGCCGTGGCTTCCGCACGGTACGTGTCGCCGGTGCTGGGGCGTGCCGTCGAGATGGGCCGGTGCGCTGAGGCGGGGCCGGGGTCTTCGGGATGGGGCGTCGCCCGCGATCGCGGGGTGCCGTTGCGTCTCGGGGCCATGGGTTGCGGGCGTGCCAGGCGGACGGTCTCGATGGTGTGCCGTCACGGCGCTTCGGGTGCCGGTGCCGGCGGTTGACAGGGGCCGTGGCCGGTGGCGATCCTCGTACGAACCGATGCCGCACCCGTCGTTTCCCCGTGGCCGCAGGGCCCACCTTTGGCGCCGCGAATCGCCGGTGGCCCCCGGACCACCGGCGGTGCGGGCGGTGTTGCCCCTTGCGCATGCAGCCCGGGCCCTCGCGGAGGCGGCGGCGGGTGGTCCCGCGCCCATCGCGTGCGAGGCTCGGCGTCTTGCGGCGTGCTCGGTCGCGTTCGCCGGGGCCGTCGCCGGGCTCGAGGCGGCCCTCTCGGAACTGGGCGGAGGGGCCGGCCGTGGCTGACGACGCGCTCGAACGGGCGGTTCGCACCTTTCTGGAGGCATGCGGCCGGGACCTCGACCACCCGGACCTCGTGCGCACGCCGGGCCGCGTGGCCGCGCTGTGGCGCTCGCAGTTCCTCGAGGGCTACACCATGGACCCGGCCGAGATCCTCGGCGATCCGGTGCTCGGCGAGGGGCGCACCGACCTGGTGGTGATCCGCAACCTGCCGTTCCACGGCATGTGCCCCCACCACCTGCTGCCGTACCAGGGGCGCGCCACGGTGGCGTACCTGCCGTCGGACAAACTGGTGGGGTTCGGCCGTCTCGGCGACCTGGTGCGTTGCTTCACGCGGCGTCTGACCCTGCAGGAGCGGGCCGCGAACGACGTGGCCGACGCGCTCGTCGAGCACCTGGGGGCGCGGGGTTCGGCCTGCATCATGGTGGCGCGCCACGCCTGCCTGTCGATCCCCGACGACAAGCACGACGCCGAGGTGGTGACCGCCTCGTTCCGCGGCGAACTGGAGGACCGCCCCGACCTGCGCGATCGCCTGCTCCCGTCCCTCTGAAGCCCCTTTCGCCCCACCCCCACACCGTCCCCGTGCGGGCGCGCACGCCTGCCCGCCCCGAAGGTCGTGTCGGCGCGCCCGAAGGTCGCGCGGATCCCGCCCGGGTCCTGCCCACGCCCGAAGGTCGTGTCAGCGCACCCGAAGGTCGCGCGAGCCACGCCCGGGTCCCACGCCCGGCCCGAAGGTCGTGTCGTCGCGCCCGGGTCCCGCTACGCCCGAAGGTCGTGTCGGGGTGACCCACCCCCACACCGTCC
>JALSIN010000381.1 GCA_026989935.1 Polyangiaceae bacterium
CGCCAGGATGCGGGCCGCCCAGCCGGCAAGGCGCCCCAGGAGGTCGTCGGGGATCGCGACCACGAGCAGCCGGCGAAGCATGTCGCTACGGTAGCAGACGGGGGGCGGGGCGCCGGCCCGGGCGTGGCAGCGGTGGTCACCCGGTCGGGGTGGGGGCGGCCGTCGCGTCGCCGCGGGCGGCCGCGACGAACGCGCGAAACAGCGGGCCGGCGGGCAGGAGGTTCGGGGCCTCGGGCGCCCACGGCATCCACTCGGGGTGCCACTGCACCCCGAAGACGAAGCGCGATGGATCGATGGCCTCGATCGCCTCGATGGTGCCGTCCTCGGCGGTGGCGACGACGCGCAGCCCGTCTCCGGGGCGATCGATGGCCTGATGGTGGATCGAGTTGACGATCGGCGCGGGCGGCAGGGCCTGCCACAGCCGCGCGAGGCGGCTTTCGGGATCGATGTGGACGCCGTGGTGCAGCCGGTCGTACGTCGTCTGGTCCCGGTGGACGAGGCTTCCGGGGCGCTGGACCGCGATGTCCTGCAGCAGCGTCCCGCCGAAGGCCACGTTCAGGATCTGGTGCCCGCGACAGATCCCCAACACCGGCATGTCGCGGGCCAGCGCGGCCTCCACGAGCGCGCGCTCGATCCGGTCGCGGGCGGGGTCCCCCGGGAAGCGGCCGTCCAGGATCGGCTCGGCGCCGTAGGTCGAAGGGGCCACGTCGGCGCCGCCGGCCAGCAGGAGTCCGTCGCACGTGGCGAGCACCTCGCAGGCGGCGGCGGCCGGCAGATCCGGCACCAGGACGGGCAGTCCGCCGGCGCGGTGGACGGCGACGGCCATGCTGCGCTCCCCGTAGAACAGGTGCTTGTTGGGGTAGAACCGGCGCGCGCGGTCGGGGCCCATCAGGTTCGGCGAGATCGCGATCCGGGGGGCGGTCATCGAAGGGCATCGTACGCGACGGGTGGCCCGCCCGCCCGGGCCCCCGAACCGCCCCCGGTCCCAGGGGCGACCGCGGGCGGTTCGGTGGCGTCCGCCCGCTCGGGAGCGCCGGCCCGGCCGCCCCCGCCGCCTTCGGGCGCTGGAGGCGGCGAGCCGGACGGGGCCGGCGCCTACCGGGTCGCGCGGCGCCGTCGCAGCGAAAGCAGCAGCATCCACGGCGAGGCGAGGGCGCCCGGCGGGGGCTGCGTGCTCCGGCAGCCGCAACCGCCGTCCGCGGCGGCGCCCTGCCCCGACGTCCCGCCCGTACTCCCGGCGTCTCCCGTTCCCGTCTGCGCTCCCGTGGCGCCGGCGGTCCCGCCGGCCGTGGCACCGGCGGTCCCACCGGCGGTGGTCCCGCCCGCCGTGGACTCGGCGGTGGTCCCGGCCGAATCGCCCGTGGTGGTCGTCCCGCCGCCTTCGCTCCACTCGTAGGCGCCCACGTCGGCCGCAGGTCCCTGGGGGCGCGCCGTCCCGTCGCGATCGGCGTCCACGACGACGCCGGGCGGCAGCGCGCCGGCCGCGTCCACCGGCGCGGCCCCTGCGACCAGGTGGTAGTCGTGGCCGGCGGCGTCCACGAACGCCCCGGCATCCACCGCCAGGTTCGACGGGCTCGCATCGGCCGGCGGCGGCACCGCGTCGCCCAGGACGAGGAGGTTCTCGATCGCCAGATCGACCGGGCTGCCGCCGGCATCCTGGAACGCCTGGGCGATGCCGCCGCCGAGGGTCGCGTGGACGATCCGAGCCCCCGCAAGGCCGTCCTCCAGCCGAAAGGCCTTGTCCACCTCGTACACCACCGCGTTCGACACGACGACCGCGGCCGGGGCCCGCAGGCGGAAGGCGATCTCGCTGTCGTACACCGTCAGCCGGTCGAGGACGGCGTCGATGTCCTCCTTGAGGTTGAACGCCGCCTGGTTCGTGATGACGTCGCGATAGCCGTAGGCCACGACGTCGGACACGCGCACCTTGGGCGCGCCGCCGTTGCCGTCGCCCATGTCCCCGACCTTCGTGTCGAGGGCGTTTTCTCCGATCGTCGTGCCGGCGGGGATCGGTCCGGCCGCCTCATCGAGCGGGCCCGTCCAGAACACGCAGCGCTCGACGACCAGGTCCGTCCAGGGCTCGCGCGACGGCGACAGCTGGATCGCGTCGCCGCTGGCCAGGAAGATCTCGGTGTCGACGACGGCGAGGCCCAGGACCGAATCACCGGTCACACCGTGGGCATCGGCCACCTGGCCCCCCGACTCGGCCACGCAGTGGTGGATCGACGACGCCTCGATGCGGACGCGGTGTGTCGAGCGCAGGTCGATGCAGTCCGCCCCGGAGCGTCGCACCTCCACGTGGCGCAGGACCAGATCGTGGGCGCCGTCGGCCCGCACGGTGTCCTGGGCGCCGTAGCCGCCGTCGAGCACGAGGCCGTCGAGGACGTGGAAGGTGTGCGCGAGGTCGGCGGCGCGGCCGTCGGCCTGGACGATCGCGTCGCCCGGGACCATCGCGGTGATCGTGATCGGAGCCTGCTGCGTGCCGTCCCGCACGGTGGAAAACGGCGAGTAGGTTCCCGGCTGGACGATGATCTGGTCGCCGGGTTGGGCCGCGTCGAGGGCGGGCTGGAGGTCGTCGAACGGCGCCCCCATCGATCCGTCGCCGCCCGGCGGGGCGCTGGCGTCCACGTACAGCGTGGCCGCGAGGGCCGTGGGCGCGAGGAACCATGACGCGAGCCCGACGATCGCCGGGGCCCATCGACGGGCGCCGGCGGTTCCGACCTCGAACCGGCGAGTTTCTCTCATGCCACGAGCGTACCCCATGGGCGTCGGATCCGTTGCTAGGATCGCCCGCCATGGAGCCGGTCCGCTCGCACGTGGTCACCGCCCGCGACGGGTGGCGCTTGCACGTGCGCGACGTGGGGCCGCTGGACGGGCCCGGGGCCGTGGTGGTCGCGGGGCACGCGATGATGGTGGACGGCCGCACGCTCCTGCGCGACGACCGGCCGTGCCTGGCGTGGACGCTGGCGGCGGCCGGCCACCGCGTGCTCGTGCCCGACCTGCGCGGCCACGGGGCCAGCGGCCCGACCGCAGCCGAGGGGGGCCGCTGGACCTACGAGGACCTCGTGGGGGACGTGTACGAGTACGTGACGCTCGCCACCCGGCTCGCCCCCGGCCGCCCGGTGGCCCTCGTGGGGCACAGCCTGTTCGGCCACGTCTCGCTCGTTGCCGCCGGCCTCGACCCGGCCCGGATCGCCTGGCCGCGCGTGTGCGGCCTGGTGGCGCTGGCGGCCGACGTCTGGCTGCCCGGGGCCGAGCCCGGCGCCGTCGTCGAGTGGGCCAAGGACCGGCTCATCGGGGTGTCGAGCCGCGTCGCCCGCCGCCTGGGACGGATCCCCGCGCGCGCGCTGCGGCTGGGCACCTGCGACGAGCCGGCCGACTACTGGTGTTTCTTCGAGCGCGTACGCGCCGGCCGGTTCGCCGCGCCGGAGGGAACCGATTACCTGGCGGCGATGCGCCGGGTGTCGGTCCCGGTCCTGCACGTGGTCAGCCACGGCGACCACCTCCTCGCGCGGCCGTCGTCGGCGCGGGCCCTCTCTGCTCGGGTCCCTCGCGCCGATCTCCTCGAGGTGGGGCGGCGCGCCGGGCCGGTCGGGTTCGGTCCCGGCCACGTGCAGATCGTGACGGATCCCGCCGCCGGCCGCCCCGTCTGGCACCGCATCGGCGCCTGGATCCGCCGCCAGGCCGACGCGGCCCGCCGGGCACTGGATGGCGCGGCCGCCCCCGTCCCGTGACCGTCCCGTACCGGCGCCCGCCTCGGGCGCCAAGAGGACCGGTCGTGTGGCTGCGTCCTGCCCGGCCGCGGGTGTGGGTCGGGGTGCCCCCCTTCGGCGCCTTGCGGGCCGACGCGGGGGCGCCGGGGCGCTACAACCGATGCAACTCGACGCCGGCGACGCGCCAGCGGGCGCCGGGCGGACCGTCGGCGAGGAAGTAGAAGTCGGCGTCCCACGCCACGCCGGCGGCGTCGAGGACGAGCAGCAGCGGGCCGTCTTCGTGCAGGCCCAAGGTGCCGGCGAAGACGTCGCCGCAGTGGGCCTCGAGCACGGCGGGCGACGGACCGCGCGCGTGGAGCAACAGGGCCCACGGCCGCGCCGCCGCGGCCCGTGCCACGGAAAGGCGCAGGTGGACGCCGCCGTGGGAGGAGACGGCCCGGGCCGGGTCGTTTTCAGGGGCCGACGCCGTGTCGCGGAAGGGGAGGAAGACGCAGGACGGGTCCGTCGCGCCGGGGCCCACGTAGGCGCCGAAGGTCTCCAGCAGACCTGCGACGCCGGCGTCGTCGCCGTCGATCCGTAGGTCCACGTGGGGGTCGCGGACCGAGAGGGAAAGCGCCGGGGCCATCGTCGAGGCCACCGGGCGCGCCCGCCCGAGGACGGCCGGCGCCGCGGCCGAAAGCCGGGTCGCGCGGGCGCTGGCCCGCCGCAACAGGGCCGCGTCCACCTGGAGGAAGGGGGCCGGGCGCCGGCGGGAGGTCTCCGTCAAAACCGCATCCGAAGATGGAGCATGGAGCCGCCCAGGGTCGGCGCAGCGCCGACCTCCACCTGGCGGACGGCGCGCCGGTGCTTGGCGTAGATCACGGTGCCGACGATCCCCAGGGTGAGCGTCGCGGTCTGGGCGAGGCCGGAGATCACGGAGAACAAGGCGCCCGTGGCCGTGTCGGTGACGAAGGCCGCGGCGTAGGGGCCCCCCACGGGGATCATCAGGCGACGCCCGACCGCCCGGCGCCGCTGCGCGTCGGCGTCGTCGAGGAAGTTCTCGCCCGCCGAGTCGAAGGTCGCCGCGCCGGCGATGGCGGTCACGAGCCAGATGCCGAAGAAGGCCGAGTAGCCCGAGATCATCATGCCCAGCCCGCGCCGCGACCGGCGCCGGCGGACCCTCGGCGGCGTCGAAGGCGGCGGCGGGGCGCCGGCGCTCGGAGGGGGCGGGCCGGCGCTGGTGGTCGTCTTCTGAGCGTCGTAGGCGTTCCAGTCGGTGGGTTCGGAGGACGCCGGCGCCGGGGCGGGGGCCGCCTCGATCGACCGGATCTCCGCCGGTGCAGCCGCCGGCGTCGGTGTCGAGGTGTCGGGTGTTTGCGCGTCCGTGCCCTCGGGGTCGGCCGGGGCAGTCGGCGTGGGGGCCGGCCCGCCCTCGGCGGCTGGTGCACTGGCGTCCGAGGCCGGGCCCGCCGCCGCGAGCGCCGGCGGTGCAAGGGTCAAGGCAAGGAACGCGACGCTCGTCGCCAGCGCGGAAGAAAAGCGAGCAAAGCGCGTGCGAAACAGCATGGATCGGATGCTAGCAGACCCGTCCCGCCGGCGCCGTACCTGCGTGCGGTGGGCGTGGGAGCGATCACAGCCACCGCCCGGCCGCGCCATCGACACGCGCCCGATGGTGGTGCGGGGCCACCCCGCTGTGGGAGCGATCACGGCGGCCGCCCGGCCGCGCCGTCCCCCACCAGGCCGCTGCGCCGGAGCAGGGCCTCGGGTGACGGGTCCCGGCCGAGGAAGGCCCGCACGAGTTCGGCCGGGTCCTTCGCGTCGCCGGCCGCGAGGATCGTGTCCCGGAAGTCCCGGCCCACCGCCGGGTCCAGCAGGTGCGCGCCGGCGAAGCGGGTGAAGCAGTCCGCCTCCAGCACCTCGGCCCACTTGTAGCTGTAGTAGCCCGCCGCGTAGCCGACCGGGTCGGCGAACAGGTGCTGGAAGCTCGCGAGCATGGCGTCGCCTTCGGGCAGGGGCGCCGGCGTGTGCTCGGCGAGGATCGCGTGCGCCGCGGCGAAGGGATCGCCGTCGCGCCGGGGGTCGAACGCCGTGTGCAGGTGGAGGTCCACGCGGGCGAAGCCGAGCTGCCGCATCATGGCCGTGGCCGCGCGGAAGGTCCGGGTCGCCTGCATCCGGGCGAACAGCCCGTCGGGGATCGGCTCGCCCGTCTCGTGGTGGCGCGCGAACAGGTCGAGCGCCGGCCGCTCCCAGCACCAGTTCTCCATGAGCTGGGAGGGAAGCTCGACGAAGTCCCACGCCACGTTCGTGCCGGCCAGCGACCGGATCGGCACCTTGCTGGCCAGATGGTGCAGGCCGTGCCCGAACTCGTGGAACAGCGTCATGACGTCCTCGTGGGACAGCAGCGCGTCGCGCCCCTCGGCGGGCGGGGTGAGGTTCGCGCACAGGACCACCACGTGGGGCTCCTCGGGCGGCGCCCCCACCCAAAGGCCGTTCATCCAGGCGCCGCTTCGCTTGGTCTTGCGCGGGAACAGGTCCACGTGCAGCTCGCCGAGGAACGTGCCGTCCTCGTCGCGCACCCCGAAGACCTCCACGGCCTCGTGCCAGGTCTCGGCCTCGGGGCGCGGCTCGAACGACAGGCCGAACAGCCGGCCGGCGATCTCGAACATGCCGCGACGCACCCGCCCCAGCGGGAAGTACGGGCGGAGCGCCTCGGCGTCGAAGTCGAACCGGGCCTTGCGCATGCGGTCGGCGAAGAAGGCGAGATCCCACGGTTCGAGGGTGCGCCCGGCGAAGTCCTCCAGGTCGGCGCGTTCGCGCTCGAAGAAGGGGCGCGTGCGCCGGGTGAGGTCCTCGACGAAGGCGGCCGCGCGCGCCGGATCGGACACCATCCGGTCCGCGAGGACCAGGTGGGCGAAGGTGGGAAACCCGAGGCGTGCGGCCTTCTCGCGCCGAAGTTGGAGGATCTCGCGCACGAGGGGGCGGTTGTCGTGGGGATCGGCCGCCGCCCGCGTGTGGTAGGCCCACCACAGCTCGCGGCGCAGGGAGGCGTCTTCCAGGTAGGTCATCGCCGGCACGTAGCTCGGCGCCTCCAGGGTGAGCACGTAGCCGGTCTCGCCCCGGGCGCGGGCGGCGGCGGCGGCGGCCTCGAGGTGCATGGGCGAAAGGCCCGCCAGGCGCCCGGCGTCGTGCGTGTGGTAGGTGAACGCGGCCGTTGCGTCGAGCACGTGTTGGGCGAACGCGGTGGTGGCCTTCGCAAGCGCCACGTCGAGGCGCTCGACGGCCTTCTTGCCCTCCGGAGAAAGGCGGGCGCCGTGTCGCACGAAGTCGTCGAAGACCTTGCGCACGTGCCGGCGCACGACCGTCGGCGCACGCTCCAGATCGGAGTCGCCCGCCAGAGCCTCGACGCGCGCGAACAGCCCCGCGTGGAGGGGCAGGGACGCGAAGAAGGCGGCCACCTTCGGCTGGATCGCCTCGTGGGCGCGGCGCAGGGCCGGCGTCGTGGCGACGGACTCGAGGTGGGCGACGAGCCCGGCCAGGGCCTCGACGGGACGCGTGGCCTCCTCCAGCGCCAGCAGCGTGTTCTCGTGGGTCGGGCGCGCGGTGCAGGTGGCGATCGCCTCCACCGCGTTCCGTGCCCGGGCGATCGCCGCGTCGATCGCCGGTTCGATCCGCGCGGCATCGACCGTCGCGAAGGGCAGGGGGTAGCCGAGGTGGAGCAGGTCGGGCATGGCCACGGCCGGGAGCATAGCGAAGGCGCCTAGCCGTCGCGGCTTGGGGAGAACGGGCGGCGGCGGCGTGTCTCGAACAGGGCGATCGACGCGGCCACCGCGGCATTGAGCGACTCGGCGGTCGGCGCCATCGGGATCGCGCGGCGCTGGTCCAGCCGGTCCGCCAGGGCGGGGGAGATCCCACCGGTCTCGCCGCCGACGACCCACACGAGCGGCGAGGGCAGTGGGCCGTCGTAGATCGACGCCGGCGCCGCCGCGTCGAGGCCGACGAGGGCGACGCCGTGGGCGGCGAGGGTATCGGCCGCCGTTGCGGCGTCCTTCGAGCGCAGCACCGTCGCCCGCCAGGCGGTCCCGGCGCTGGCCTTGATCACCCGAGGCCCGAGGTCGGGCACGCCGCGCCCCGGCAGCACGAGCGCGGCCTGGGCGGCCACGCACGATCGCAGCAGCAGGCCGAGGTTCGCGGGCGTGGTCAGGCCGTCGGGCAGGACGTACAGGTCGGGCGGGGCGTCGCCCGCGAGAGCCGATGCCAGATCGTCCATATGGGGTGCTTCCACGTCGAGCACGACCCCCTGATCCTGGTTCGGCCGCCGCGAGAGCCGCGACACCACCGCCGCCGGCACGCGCTCGACCGCCACCTTGCGCTCGCGCGCGACCGCCAGGATCCGCGCCAGCGTGTCCCCCCGCGCGCCGGTCGCCACGCGCAACCGGTGGCAGACGAGCCGCCGGTCCCCGAGCGCCTCGAGCACCGGCTTGCGCCCATAGACCGTGATGAACCGCGCCCGAGGATGCTTCACGGCCGCCATCCTACCGGAGCCGCCGCCCCGAGCCGCCCGCCGCCGTCCGGCCCCCTGCCCCACCGAGGCGCCACCCGGCCGCCGAAGTACTGGGCGCGCCCGCAAACCGGGGCCCGGCTCGTGCGAATCACGCTGGGGCGTTGACAGACCCAACGCATCGGTGTACCCTCAACACATGGTGCAGATTATAACCGCGGCTCTCCTCTCCTCTCCTCTCCTGGCATGGCCACCTGGCCGTCTAATTTCACTTGTGAACGGCTAGCCGCACTGGGTGATGAGGCTGGCCTTGAGACTGTCTGGGCCTCGAAAGGAGTGTATGTCGGCGTTGGAGAGGTAGAGATGTTTGGAGTGTGCGGCCCTAAGGGCATAACGTTGTTGGTGGCGGACAACGGATGGAACCTGGCGAAGGTCGCGTGGAAACACCGCTCGTGGAGTATTCTTGGGGTGTTTTCAGGCGCGGGTTTGTATGGTCGTGCGACACGTGTCTCCATGGATGGGGATGTCACTTGGACGCAGGTGTGGCTTGGAGATAGCAGCATGGCAGTCGCAGAGGCATTGTTTGAATCGACGAACCTCCTTGTCGCAGCCGGCCAACGCTCGTTGGCTGGCCCGTTTGATGTATTGCCGGATATCGATGTTCGTGGGGATGTGCGGGTTGCATCGGAGCCGTTTCGTGATACGGCCGATGTACCCCGACCCGCATGGGTGTTGGCGAACGCGATTCATAGCCGCCTTTTGGCCGAGAACTCCAAGTTTCCGGATGATGGTTGTTTTGCCTCTCGCGTCGAAGCCGCCACAAGAGACAGCGATGGGACGGCGGCGAATACGGGTGGAACTGTTGCCGATGATAACACGACGACGTTGTGCAAGATCGCCGTGCACGCCGCGGCCTTCAATGCCGTACGAGCTCCGTACGCTCTGTCGAGCTTTTTTGTGCCGTCACCGGTGGAGGATCCAATCGAAGCAGGTTGGCCGGATGCCGGTCACTGGGCCTACCTGTTTTGCGATATGGTAGCTGCGTTGCCGTCCGATACCCCGGGCGCAGGGCTAATCCTTGATGCGTGCGCACGTCCGTTGCCGAGCCACCAGGTGTGCAATCCGTTGGAACCCTGCGGGTTGTGTCCTTGTGAATATGCCGACTGTATGGAGAGTTGCCAGGGCGGAGGTTTTGGTTGTGAGCTTCTCTGCGATGTTGCGAAGTCCAATTGCGAGGCACCCTGCAATGGGATTCCTCCCGAGTGTCCGGACCCAGATAACCCATCCTGTCCGCAATGTCCTTGCGAACTATGCCCCGAGCATGACCATTGTAAGAACGGTTCGTGCGACGGGTGCCCACCTTACAACGCATGTGTTGCCGACCCGGAGGCGCCATATTGCAGTTGGTTCACGGCCGACCTACCACAGGGTGGTTGAACCATGGAACTCGCACCATTCAATTGCCGTGTTAAGAAGTTGCGGAGTGCGAGGAAAGTCCTCGGCCCGCTCCACAAGGGAATCCATGGCCGACGTGGGGCGGCCTGCGGACGAAGAACCCTCCGCGTCGCGTGTGGACTTGGATCCATGGTTTTTGCGGCATGGTCGTGGGCTCTCGTCGAACTCCACGGGTCCTCGACGGAAGTGGCTGCGTCTCGACGAGCAGTTCGCGGTGGACCGGCGATGCGAACTGGGCGCCGGCCTGCCTGGAGGCAACCCGTGGTCGCGGCAGGGCGTTGGCGTCCCGTCGGCGGCCGGGGAGCGGGCGCGGTGTCTGGGGGTGGGGGGACGTGGGGGTGGGGACCCGACGATCGGCTCGCTGCGGTCGTGGAGGATGCCCGCCGACGTCTCGAAGAACTCGACGACGCCAAGCTGGGCGCCTGGTTCCTGGAAGTGGTAGGATGCTGCCAGGGGACACCATGCACCGACGACAGAACCTGAGGAGGGGGCGATGATGAAGCTGCACGCGAAGGTCCGCAGGGCGTCGTGGGGGCTGATCGGGTTGAGCTTGGCGGCCGCAGGCTGCCGTGGCGGTGGGCGCGGCGCGAGCGACGGCACCACGATGGGGACCAGCGCGACCGCGGGGGGGACCGCGACGGCGGGTGATGCGTTGTGTGCCGACGGGATCGTGGAACCGGGCCAGATGTGTTTCGGACCCACGTTTCTGCGCAAGATTCCCCAGTACTCGGTCTGGCCGACGGTCGCCGATCTCGACGAAGATGGGATCGTCGATCTGGTCACGGCCATCAACAACGTGTCGAGCCAAGCGCCGCCGAACGCCGTGTATTTCTTTCGGGGCGTGGGGGATGGCACCTTCGAGGCCGAGGTGATCAGTGAGGCCAACGTGCAGCAGCCGATATCTCGTGTCGTCGTTCGGTTCCATTCGGACGGGCGACCACCGGACGTGATCCTGGGCGGGGCGTTGGCCGTCGAAGTCATGGAGGGAGTGGGGGACGGTACGTTTACACCCGGGGACATCTACCGTCAGGGCGATTACGGCTACGGTGCGGTCATCGGGGGCGACTTCAACGGGGACGGTCGCTTGGATCTGGCGGGCGCCGCGTTGGCGGACATGCTTCGGGACATGCGGCTGCTGCTGGGGCAGCCGGATGGGACCTTCGTGGATGGGGGAAACGTGGCCCTCGGCGATCTACAGGACGAAACGAGTCTCCTGCGGGCGGCTGCGGCGGATCTCAACGGGGACGGGATCGACGACTTGCTCAAACCGGATCCATCCCAGGGGACCCTTCACGTGGCGGTGTCCACGGGTACTGGAGGGTTTTCCGCGTTGCCACCGCTTGCGCTTGGGTTCGAATTGACCGAGGTGGCGGTGGGCGACGTCGATGGGGACGGACGG
>JALSIN010000382.1 GCA_026989935.1 Polyangiaceae bacterium
GCCGTGGCGCCGACGGTCGAACCGGCCGACCCGCTCGATGTCGCGGCGGTTGCGGCGGAGTCGCTGCCGGAGCCGGACGCATCGGAGCCGCCCGAACCGCAGCCCGCGAGGCTCACCGTGAGAACGAAGACGATGCGTGGCTCCTTCATGGGGGCGAGGATACCCCGGCAGGGCGCCCGCTACACGATGGATTCTGAGGGGGGCAAGCCTCCCGTCGCCTGCCCGGAGGTCCATCCGGGCCCGCGGCGCCCAACGGCTTCGAGAAATCCTCCATCTTCGCGGCGTCCTGGTGTCTTGCGGGTGTATCCGGTGACGCGTGCCGAAGGGCCCCCAGCGCACCGGTCGGCCCGGGGAAGCGAGCCTCGGGCCGCCTCGCGGGGGGCGCTGCTACCCTCGCCCCGTGCCCGTTTTTCGGCTGCCCGAGGACCGCGTGGCATTCCCGGACCCCGCCCTCGCCGAGCCGGGTGGGCTGCTGGCCGTGGGGGGCGACCTTTCCGTACCCCGGCTGGTCGCGGCGTATGCGCGGGGGATCTTTCCGTGGTTCGGGCCGGACGAGCCGATCCTGTGGTGGTCGCCCGACCCGCGCTTCGTCCTGCTCCCGCAGGATCTGCACGTAGGGCGCTCGCTGCGCAAGACCCTGCGCCGCGGGCGGTACGAGGTGCGGTTCGACCACGACTTTCGCGGCGTCCTCGAAGGGTGCGCCCGTGTCCCCCGACCGGGCCAGGACGGCACCTGGATCACGGACTCGATGCGCGAGGCCTATACGCGCCTTTTCGAGGCCGGCTACGCCCACAGCGTCGAGGCCTACGAGGATGGGCGGCTGGTCGGCGGGCTGTACGGCGTGGCCATGGGGCGGGTGTTCTTCGGGGAGTCCATGTTTGCCCGCGCCCCCGACGCCTCGAAGGTGGCGTTTGTCGTGGGCCTTGCGTGGATGCGCCGACAGGGGCTGGCGCTGGTGGATTGCCAACTGCCCACCGCGCACCTGGCGCGCTTCGGGGCGAAGCCGGTTCCCCGGACGGTGTTCCTCGCGGATCTCGGGCGATTTCTCGTACAGCCCGGCCTGCCCGTCGGCCCCTGGGTGGACGCAGACCGTGCGTAGATGGGTGCGGGCGGGCCGGAACTCGGGTATCATGGGCACCAAGAGGGGCGCCATGTCTCGATCGTTCTTTTCCTCCACGGGGCTTGCGGTCGCTGCGATGTCGATCACGGCACTGGGGTGTTCACCCGACCGCGGGGGTGAGCAGCAGTCGGGCTCGGGCATCATCCCCACCACGACGGGCACGGCCGGGGCCACCGGGACGGCCACCGCGAACACCGCGGGGATGACCGCTGGCGACTCGGACGGCATTCGCCTCGACGTGGGCACGAACGACGGCGGCGGCAACAACGGCGACTGCTCGGGGGGCGGCGGCGGCAACGGAGACATCGAGTTCAGCTACATCTGGATCGCGAATTCGGCCGAGGGCACGGTCTCGAAGATCGACACCAAGACCGGCGTGGAAGTGGGGCGCTACTACACCGACCCGTCCATGGGCGGCGGCAGCCCCTCGCGCACGAGCGTCAACCTCCTCGGGGACGTGGCCGTGTCGAACCGCTGGCCGGCGAGTACGACGAAGGTCGCGGCGCGCCCCGAGCGGTGCGTGGACCTCAACAACAACGGGATGATCGACACCTCCACCGGGCCCGCGGACGTGCGGCCCTGGGGGCAGGACGAGTGCGTGCTGTGGAACACGCCGTTTCCCGACGCCGCCGGCTACACGCAGGGGGCGCGGCCCACCCAGTGGGAGGGCGGCCAGGCCGACCAGAACGGCTGCGCCGATCCGAACCCGCGGCTTTGGGTGGCGTACGAAGACGCCGCAGGGCAGGCCCACGTCGTCCGGCTCGATGGCGAGACGGGGACGATCCTCGACGAGGTCACGACGCCGTGGAGCGCGGCCGGGATCGGCAGCGGCTTCGGCCCCTATGGCGGTGTCGTCAACGCCGAGGGGGACCTCTACGTCTCCGGCCTCGGGGGGATCGGCCGCCTGTTGCACGTGGACGCGGACACGCTCGCCATCACGGACCTCGGCAACCCGGGAACCTCGTTCTACGGCATCGGGATCGATCAAGACGGCAATCCGTGGATCGTCGGCGGCAGTCAGGCGTCCGTCTGGGACGCGACGACCCTTTCGTGGACGGTGATCGACACGCCGAACGGCTCCCTGCGCGGTGTGCAGGTGGACCGCGAGGGCCGGGCCTGGGCGGCCGGCAACAGCCCCTGCGGCCTCGTCGTCTTCGATGTCGCCACCCGCACCGTGCTCAACGGGCAGGTGGACCTGCCGGGTTGCACCGTGCCGGTGGGGATCAGCATCGACGCCGAAGGGTACGTCTGGTCGCCCGACATGTCGTCGAACCTGGCTTTCAAGGTGGACCCGAACACGTTTGCCGTGACGCTGTCCGTCACGGGCCTGAATCAGCCGTACACCTACTCCGACATGACGGGGGCGGGCCTGGGACTCGTGACGAACCCTCCGGCGGGTTGATCGGACCGGCGCCGCGCCGCCGGCCGGTGTCCGACGTGCTAGGTTGCGCCCATGGAGCGCTGGCGCCCGTTTCTCCTGCCCGCCCTGGCTCTCGCGATCCTGGCCGCGTTGTGGCTCTGGCAGCGCGCGCTTTCGTGACGCGCCGCCCGGCTAGGGGGCCAGCAGCGCGCGCGCCCAGCCGTCCGCCGTGCGGTCGAAGCGCTCGCGCACGTGAAGACGATCGGGGCGGTCGTACCAGAATTCGAGGACCGAGGGGATGACACGGCAGCCCCCCCAGTCGGGCGGCCGAGGCACCGGCTGGCCGTCGAACCGCATATTGACCTCGGCGACGCGGGCTTCGAGGAGGGCGCGGTCGGGGATCGGCTCGCTTTGGGGCGAGGCCCAGGCGCCGATCTGGCTGCCACGGGGACGCGAGGCGAAGTAGCGGTCCGCGACCGCGTCGTCCTCGCGCACCGCGCGGCCCTCGACGCGCACCTGGACGCCCGTCGTGTGCCAGTGGAAGGCCAGGGCGGCGTGCGGGTTCGCGTCGAGTTCCTTCGCCTTGCGGCTGCCGAAGTGCGTGTAGAAGGTAAAACCCCGCGGGCCGTACGCCTTGACCAGGACGAATCGCACGGACGGGCGACCGTCGGGCGTGGCCGTCGCCAGCGCCGCGCGGGCGGCGTCGAAGGGCTCGGTGCGTGCGGCCTCGCCGAAGTGGTGCGCGAATCGGTCGATCGGGTCCGTAGGGAGGGATGCGTGCGGTCGGGCGGCCACGGCCCGCAAGCCTAGTGCACCGGGGCCGCCCGGAGAACACGGGGTGCAACCGTTGCGGCCGCCGGATCAGGAGACGGCGCGAGGATGGGTCGGCAGGGTGGGGGGAGCGCTCTTTTTCAGCCATTCGGCCAGCGTACTGCGTGGCACGCCGAGGGCGGCCGCTGCCCGCCGGATGCTGCCGCACTCCGAGAGGACCGTCTGGAGCAGGTGCGCCCGCATCTGGTCGTACGTGCCGCGTGGCACCGCGATGGCGTCCGCGGCGCGCGATGGCGCGGCTCGTGTCTCCAGCCCGGTCGGGCGCAGGAGGGCCTCGGCGTCCACCACGCCCCCTTCCAGGGCGGCGGCGCGCAGCACCGCGTTCTTGAGCGCGCGCACGTTCCCGGGCCATGGGGAGCGCCGGGCCACCCGCCGTGCGTCGTCCGTGATCGTCACCGGGTGGCCGAGGCGCCGGGCGGCCTCGTCGGCGAAGGCGTCGAGTAGCGGGTCGATGTCCTCCGGCCGCTCTCGCAGGGGCGGGATCCGAAGGACCACGACGCCGAGACGGTGCAGGAGGTCCTCCCGGAACCGGCCCTGCACCACCATCGCGGCCAGGTCCCGGCAGGTCGCCGCCACGACCCGGGCGCGGTGTTCGACCTCCACGTCCGCACCCACGGGGACCAGCCGACCCGTCTCGAGTACGCGCAGGAGCTTGGCCTGCAGGTCGAGTGACAACTCCGCCACCTCGTCCAGGAACAGCGTCCCGTGGCGTGCGCGTACGAACGCGCCGGGGCGCGTGCGGTCGGCGCCCGTAAACGCCCCGCGCACGTGCCCGAACAGCTCCGATTCGGCCACGCTCGGCGCGATCGCGGCGCAGTTGAGGGCGACGAACGGTTCGCGCGGGTTGGCGCCCTGGCGGTGGAGGGCTCGCGCGGCCACCTCCTTGCCGGTCCCCGTCTCTCCGGTGAGCAGCACGGGAAGGTCGAACGGTGCGACGCGCACGAGCCGCTGGTACAGGCGCCGCATCACCGGCGAACGGGTCACGGGTTCCGGGGGCGGTGGTACGATCGGTTCGAGCATGGCCGTCTCGGAGATCGTCCGCCCGGCGCGATCGTTGCGTGATGCACCGGCGCAGTGAGCGGATCCCCGTCCTAGGGCCGTGGCAGCGACGGTGAGGCCAGGGCGGCCGCAACGGCGTCGGCCGTGGCCTCCTTGGCCTCGACATGCAGGAGGTGGCCCGCGCCCGACACCGTCGTGACCCGCGCACCGTGGGCTTCGAGGCGGCGCGCCTCGGGATCGGAGACGAAGGGCGATGCGCCGCCGCGCACGCACGCGAGGATCGGCACATCGCTTCCCTGCACCAGGGGCCACAGGTCGCGGTGCGTCTCGGTTTCATGCAGGGTGGCCAGGCGCGCGCGGTCGATGTTCCACGCGACGCCGCCTTCCGTGCGCACCAAGTTCATCGAAAGCCACGCTGCGAGGGGCTCGGAAAGGCCCGCCTCCGTAAGAACGGCCATCATCGACGTGCGGGACGGCGCGCGGTCCGGGGCCGCCAGGAGCACCCGAAGCACCTGCTCGGTGTCTGCGGCGCAGATGGGCCCCGGTGCGATGTCCAGCAGGACGACCGGCAGGCGCCGGGGCGACCGCGCCGAGGCCACGAGCGCCACCCGGCCGCCGAGCGAGTGCCCCACCAACACGACGCGGTCGGCCTCGGCCACGACCGCGCACACGTCCTGCGCGAGTACCTCGTAGGTCGGCGCCGGGCCCAGGCGCGGAGCGTCGGCGTGGCCCCGCAGCGTCACGGTGGCGACACGGACGTCCGGTACGCGTTCGACGAGGGCCCTTGCGAACGCCGACAGGTTGCGGCCCGATCCCAAGAAGCCGTGGAGCGCGAGCACCAGCGTGGCGCCCGTGCCGTACCGTTGCATCGGCAAGGGGGTCATGGCTCGTCGAAGAACATCCCGTGCAGTACGGGCACCGCCCGCGCCACGTCGCAATCGTCGAGGATCATCGAAAAGCTGATGCTGCCATGGGCGTAACTGACCATCTCGACGTTGACGTCCGCCCGGGCCATGGCGCCGAGGATCCGCGCGCCGATCCCCGGGGTGCTGCGCAGGCGGTGGCCGACCACCACCAGGATCGCGGATCCCGGGCGGACGGTGACCTCCCAGCCCCGTTCGCGCAAGTCGGAGGCCAGTGCGGTCGTGTCCGTTCCGTGATGGACGGTGAACGAGACGCTGATCTCGCTCGTGGCGATGACGTCCACCACGATCCCGTGATCCCGGGTGATCCCGAACAACTCGTCCAGGAACCCCGTTGCCTCGAACATCCTCGGCGTGCGCACGGTCACCAGCGTCTGGCCCTCCTTGTAGGCGATGGAGGTTACCGCGCGATCGTTCGTACCCGTGCGCGAGATGACCGTGCCCGGATGGGCCGGTCGGTTCGTGTTGCGAACCCACACCGGAATGGCCTTTTCCATCGCGGGCAGCAGTGTGGCCGGGTGGAGCACCCGGCTGCCGAAGAAGGCCAGTTCCGCCGCCTCGTCGTAGCGCATCGCCGGGATGTTCCGGGCCGAGGCCACGACGCTCGGATCCGCCGTCATCACGCCGTCGGTGTCGCTCCAGATCTGGATCGCCTCGGCGTCCAGGGCCGCGCCGAACAGCGTGGCCGTGAGGTCGCTGCCGTTTCGTCCCACCGTGGTGACGACCCCGTCGGCCGTACGGCCCACGAAGCCCGTCACCACGGGGATCGTGGGCGGGGCGAGGCGCGCGATGGTCTTTCGCGCGAGCGTCGCGAAGTCGGGGAGGGGGCGGGCCCGGCCGAAGCGGTCGTCGGTGACGAAGCCCAGGTCCCAGGCGTCGAAGGCCTCGGCGGCAAGACCGTGCCGCCGAAGGTAGGCCGCGACGACCCGCACGGACATGCGCTCCCCGAAGGAAAGGACGTGATCGAGGCTGCGGGGGGAGAGCTCGCCGACCAGGCGAATGCCCCGCAGCAGATCGTCGAGGTCCGCCAAGAGGGGCTCGACGAGGTCCGGATCGACACCGAGTTCGTCCGTCACGCGGCGCTGGTGGTCGAAGACCGCGAACGGTCCGCCGTCGCCGTCGGCCGCACGGACCGCCGCGTCGTGCAGTTCGTTCGTGATCCCCTTGTGGGCCGAGCACACCACGAACGGCCGTTGCGCGCGGTGCATCTCGATCACGCGCCGCACCTTCTCGATCTGGGCGCGGTCGGCCACGGAACTGCCGCCGAACTTCATCACGATCATGGCGACGGCTCCGTGGGATCGGCTGCATACTCCACGAGGGATTCGCCGAGGGGCCGGCGGGTGAGGTCGGGCACCTGCGCGCCTGCGGCGGGGTATCCCACCGGCAGCAACATGAAGGCTTTTTCGTTGGCGGGACGCTCGAGGATCCGTGCCAGGAATCCCATGGGACTGGGCGTGTGGGTCAACGTGGCGAGCCCCGCGTTGTGCAGCGCCGCGATGAGGAATCCCAGCGCGATACCGCAGCTTTCCTGCACATAGTAGTTCTTGCGGCGGGATCCGTCGGGCGCGATCTCCCAGTCCCGGCGCAACAGGACGATGAGCGCCGGCACGGTTTCCAGGAAGGGTTTTTCCCAGGTGGTGCCGAGCGGTTCGAGGGCGCGGCGCCACTCCTCGCTCATGCGCTCGCCGTAGGTGCGCCGCTCCTCCTCCTCGGCGGCCAGGCGGATGCGGCGCTTGAGGGCCGGGTCGGTCACGAGAGCGAACGTCCATGGTTGTTTGTGCGCGCCGCTGGGAGCCTGGCAGGCGGCCTCGATGCAGCGGCGCACCACGTCGAGCGGGATGGGTTCCGGCGAGAAGTCCCGCACACTGCGTCGGGGTCGAATCATCGCGAGGAACGACCGCGCCCGCTCGCGCATCTGGTCTTCGGGCACACGCGCAAAGGCGAGAGGACGAAAGCCGCGGGCCGCCATGGCGGCGGCATCATAGCGGTGGGACGGCCGGCGGGCGAGCCGTGCCCACCGTGCCGGGTGCATCGCTGCATGAACTACGGTCCCATGCCGACCCAGACGGCGCCGGACGCGGCGTACTCTTTCTTCCAGATGGGGGCGTGGGCCTTGAGGGCCTCGATGGCGCGCCGGCAGGCGTCGAACGCCTCGGCCCGGTGCGGCGACGACACGGCCACGACCACCGCCACGTCCCCCACGGCGAGCCGCCCCACTCGGTGCCGGATCACGACCTTCGTCCCCGGGATCGCGCGCTCGAGGTCCGCCGCGATGCCGTCGAGCACGCGCTCGGCCATGGGGACGTAGGCCTCGTAGTCGAGGTGCGTGACGGCCTCGCCGCGGGCGTGGTCGCGGACCCGTCCGGTGAACGTCACCACGGCGCCGGCGTCCTTTCGCGTGACGAACTCCGCCACCGCGGCCGGGTCGATGGGGGCGGACACGATCCGTGCGCGTCGTGGTCCGTCATGGCCGCCGCTGACCGGAGGGATGAGCGCGATCTCCCGTGCGTCTTCGATGGCTTCCCCCTCGGCCACGAACCGTTCGTCGGCGGCGACCCGGCACACGTCCACCAAGTGCGTGAGGGAGGGATCCGCCGCCGCCACGGCGCGCCGGACGTCGGCGGGGGTTGCATCCGGGGGGAGCGCGATCTCCAGACGATCGCGCCCCGCCGCCTCTCGAAGGGCGGCGAACAACAGCACCTTGATCGGATCTGCGGCCATAGGGAATCCTCTCCGGGAAGGCAAGTTTGCGGGATCAGGCCGGCGATCCGCCACCTCGCACGGGAAATTGAAGCTGGCCGGCAGGCCCGTCCTAGACTTGCCTCGCGTGGCCGGCGCAGCGCCCAGCGTCGCGAGTAGAGCCCCCGTAGGGCGGCGCGTCGGCCGATTCGAGGGCATCATGAAGCAACCTCCCGTTTCCGCCGCGAAGGCGATCCGCGATGGGCGATCTTCTCCGATGAGCGAGCCGGCACGAACGCCGCCTTCCCCTGGCCCGAAGAAGGCCGAGCGGACCCTCGAGGTCGAGGGCACCCGCGCCGTGGGCCCCGGCGAGGATGGTCGAGCCGCACTCGAACTGCGCCTGTCCGCGTACCTGCGCTCGGGGCGTGCACGGGTCGTGCTGACGGACAACCGCCGTACGATGGTTTCGATCCGGCGTGGACGGGGCGTCGTAACGTTTCGGGTGCACCACATGTTCGCCGATGCGCCGCCGAAGGTCGTGCGCGCGCTCGCACGCTACGCCGAGCGAAACGACGCCGAGGCGTCGAAGGTCCTGCGCGCCTACGTGGAGGCAAACGACGTGCGGATCCGCCGCGAGGACCAACCCGGGCGGGCCGTCCCGTGCGACACTGCGGGTCGCTACCACGACCTGCGCGAGATCTTCGACGACCTCAACCGGCGCTACTTCGACGGTGGCATCGTCGCGTCGATCACCTGGGGGCGGCGCATGAAACGCAAGCGTCGGCGTCGTTCGATCAAGCTCGGATCCTACGACTTCGAGCGGCGGGTCATCCGCGTCCACCCCGTGCTCGACGCTGCGGACGTGCCCCGCTACTACGTGGCCTGGGTCGTCTACCACGAGATGCTCCACGAGGTCTGCGATATTCCGATCAAGGACGGTCGCCGCATCTACCACACGCCCGAGTTTCGCCGGGCCGAGGCCGCGTTCGAGGACTACGCGCGGGCGGTGCTGTGGGAGCGGGCGAACGTCGCCAAGCTCCTCGATCGCTGATCGGCGGCCGAAAACGGCGTTTTTCCGGCGGGGGTCGGCCATCGGCCGACTGACTCGGCGGAGCCCGGCGAGCGCCGGTCCCGCCGCCGCGAACGGACACGGTGCGACCCGACGGCGGCCGTGCCATGCTCGGGCGCCATGAAACCGCACGTTCGACGCAAGGACGCGCTCGCTTACCACGCGGGCGACCGCCCCGGGAAGATCGAGGTCGTCCCGTCCAAGCCCGTGACGACCCAGCGGGATCTGGCGCTCGCCTACAGCCCGGGGGTCGCCGAGCCGTGTCGGGTCATCGCCGCGGACCCGAGCAAGGTCTGGGACTACACCGTGCGCGGCAACCTCGTGGCCGTGGTCACGAACGGCACGGCCGTGCTCGGGCTCGGCGACATCGGGCCGCTTGCGGCCAAGCCCGTGATGGAGGGCAAGGGGGTGCTCTTCAAGAAGTTCGCCGACATCGACGTGTTCGACATCGAACTCGATACGAAGGACGTGGACCGGTTCGTGGAGGTGGTGTGCGCGCTCGCTCCGACGTTCGGTGGGATCAACCTCGAAGACGTCAAGTCCCCACAGTGCTTCGAGATCGAGGCGCGGCTGCGGGAGCGTCTCGACATCCCCGTGTTTCACGACGATCAGCATGGTACGGCGATCATCTCGGGGGCGGCCCTGCTCAACGCGGCCGAGATCCAGGGAAAAAAGCTCGAGGACCTGCGCGTGGTGATCTCCGGCGCGGGGGCGTCGGCCATCGCCTGCGCCCGTTTCTACTGCGCCCTCGGTGTACGACGTGAGCACATCCTGATGTGCGACAGCCTGGGGGTGCTCTACGAGGGCCGCACCGAGCGGATGAACGACCTCAAGGCCGAGTTCGTGGTCAGGACCGATGCGCGCACCCTCGCCGATGCCATGGAGGGGGCGGACCTGTTCCTCGGGCTAAGCGTCGGCGGGCTCGTGACGGGCGAGATGGTGGCGAAGATGGCCGAGCGGCCCATCGTCTTCGCCCTGGCGAACCCGGATCCGGAAATCCTGCCGGACCAGGTGCTGGCGGTGCGCCCCGATGCCATCGTGGCCACGGGACGCAGCGACTACGACAACCAAGTCAACAACGTACTGGGGTTCCCGTTCATCTTCCGGGGGGCCTTGGACGTGCGCGCCACGAAGATTACCGAGGCCATGAAGATCGCCGCCGCGCACGCCCTGGCCGAGCTCGCCCGCAAGGACGTGCCGGCGTCCGTACGGCAGGCCTACGGCGAGGACTTCGCCTTCGGCCCGCGCTACATCATCCCCAAGCCCTTCGACCCGCGTGTGCTGACGACGGTGGCCCCGGCCGTGGCCGAGGCGGCCATGACCGGCGGTGTGGCCCAGGTATTCGTGGACCTCGACGAGTACCGCGAGCGGTTGCAGGCCCGCATGGGGGGCCTGACCGCCCTCATGCGCAAGCACGTGCGCCGGGCCTCCCGCGATCCCCACCGGATCGTGTTCCCCGAGGGGGAGGATCTGCGCATCCTCCAGGCATGTACGATCATCCTCGACGAGCACGTGGCGCGGCCGGTGCTGCTCGGGCGCCGCGAGGTCATCGCGCGGCGCATCGCCGAGGCCGACGTGGAACTGGACCTGGACCGGGTCGAGATCGTCGAGCCGGCCGTGGACGATCGGTACGAGGACTACGTCGAACGTTTTTACGAGCGACGGCAGCGCAAGGGGGTGGACCGAGAAGGGGCGCGCAAGCGCATGCGGGAGCCGAACCACTTCGGGATGATGATGGTGGCCACGGGCCGGGCGGACGGGATCGTCACGGGCATCTCGTACCACTACCCCGAGACGATCCGCCCGGCGCTGCAGATCATCGGGCTCGCCCCCGGGGTGCGCCGGACGGCGGGGATGTACATGCTGCTGCACAAGCAGGGGACGCTGTTCTTCGGCGACACCACGGTCAACCTGGACGTGGATGCCGACGTGCTCGCGGACGTGGCGGAGATGCTGGCCGACGCCGCCCGCACCTTCGACGTGGACCCGCGTGTCGCGATGCTGTCGTTTTCCAACTTCGGATCCGTGCGTCATGCCCGGTCGAACATGGTGGCC
>JALSIN010000383.1 GCA_026989935.1 Polyangiaceae bacterium
CGACCGCGCTCATCCTGCGGTCGCACGGGCAGCTCAGCGGCTGCTCCACCCCGCTCGGCCGGCGTGGGATCTTCTGGGAGATCGCCACCGAGGAGCTGCGCAAGTACCCGCACCACAAGCGGCAGGAGGTGCCGTGGTGGCTGTGCCGGTTCTTCTGCACCGACGTGCAGCGCGCGGCGACCGAGGCCCCGCACCTGCCGACCGAGGAGCGCGTGGCTCGCTTCGGCCGGCAGACCATCGTCGAGCAGCTCGACTCGCTGCCGCTCGAAGACTTCCAGCAGGAGTTCGAGTGCCGCTTCGTCGACGAGTCGTACTCGTTCTATCCGTATGACCTCATCCTACCGTGCACGAGCGAGGAGCTCCGGCCCTACGACGACTTCACCGACATCCCGGAGCCCGAGGGCCGCATCGTCGCCGGCTTCGACGTGGGCCGCACGCGCGACCGCTCCGAGCTGGCGGTATTCGAGGAGACGGGCGGTCGCTTCACCTGCCGGCTGCTGCGCGGCTACGACCAGGTCCCGTTCTCCGAGCAGGAGGCCGACCTGCGGCGGCTGCTCGAGCGGCTGCCCGTGGCGCGGCTGTCCATCGACAAGAGCGGCATCGGCATGAACCTCGCGGAGAACCTCGCCCGTGACTACCCGCAGGTCGTGCCCGAGGCGTTCAGCAACGAGGCCAAGGAGCGCTGGGCCACGGACTTCAAGATCCTGCTGCAGCGGCGGGATGTGTCGCTGCCCCGCGAGCGCGAGCTGGTCAGCCAGATCCACTCCATCAAGCGGCGCGTCCTGCCGTCCGGCAAGGTGGCCTTCGACGCCGAGCGCACCGCCCGCGGCCACGCCGACCGCTTCTGGGCCATCGCGCTCGCCTGCCAGAAGGAGCGCGGGCCCGCGCCGCGGGCGGGGACGGAGATCGGCGTGCGGGTGATCGGGTAGGCGGCCCGTGGCCGGCACAGGGCGAGGGCCCAGGGGCGCAAGGCCGCGGAACCTCGCGAGTATCTAAGCTGTTGAAATAACTCGATGTTCGCCTTGCTACGTCGCCCGAACAACGCCTTCATGTCGTCGGGTCGCGGACGGACCGCGCCCGCCAGCAAGGAGGCGAAAGATGGATGCCAACACGACGAAGCGGATCACCACGGAGCACGACGACGACCTCGAGCTGCACGACAAGCTCGACGACGAGATCGAGGGCCTCAGCGAGGAGGAGCTCGAGGAGCTCCTCGCCGAGGCGATCGAGGCGCACGCCGACGAGAGCGACGAGGTCGCGCGGATCGACGTCGCCACCTTCCGCGACTGCGGCGTGCTGACCATGAACCGCGGCCTGGTCCTGACCATCGGCGACGCCGAGTTCCAGATCACGATCGTGAGGAGCCGCTGATGCGCGCCGCGCAGAGGAAGGCCGCGGGGCTGCTCGCCCGCATCAACGAGAACGTCGACGACCTCTACGCCGACCGGATCGACATGCCCACCTTCGACGCGCGCCAGCGCGCCGCCTGGGACGCGATCGAGGCGGCCGGCCCGGAGGTCAAGGCCGAGGTGCTGCGCGCGATCCGACGGCGGCTGCCGGCGGCGGCG